>CAJGDJ010000003.1 GCA_904502025.1 uncultured Muribaculaceae bacterium | reverse complement strand
TATAGGTTCATTTAGCACTTCAGCCGGGATAAATAATATTTATTATAATGATGACGCTACCGAAGTTGCTCGCTACGATATCTACGGTCATAAATTAAGTGAACCAACAAAGGGTATTAATATCGTAAAATACAGCGACGGCACAGTGAAAAAAATGATAATAAAAAAATAGAAATTTCTCAGTTACAGCGTGATTGCTGTTAACGTAAAGAGATATACCCAAACGGGTGTATCTCTTTTGTTTATTTTGGCAATTAGATGTGGGTGTAATTTAGCATATATATTTTTGGGAAACGTTGTATTTGGGGAATGTATTTATGCTTCAAATATAAAAAAACTGCACCGAAATCGATGCAGTTTAGGCGTATTTAGGTGATTCGTTTTTTACCAGATTACAACGCGTTCGTTTTCGGGACGGAACATTTTGTTACCTTCGGTTACGTTGAATGCGTCGAAGAAAGGTTGAAGGTTGCGTAGTGTTGCATTTACACGCCAGCGACCAAGTGAGTGTGGGTCGGTTTTGGTGCGAGAAAGAATTTCTTCGTCACGAATGTTTCCTGCCCATACATTAGCGTATGCAAGATAGAAGCGTTGTTCGGGAGTAAATCCGTCAATATCTTTTCTTTCTTTACCTTGGAGAGAGTTGTGATAAGCGGTAAGGGCTACGCGAAGACCACCTTGGTCGGCGATGTTTTCACCAAGAGTGAAACGACCGTTAGCATGAGTATCGCCAAGTACAATTACGCTATCAAACTGAATTACAAGTTGTTCGGCTAACTTATTAAAAGCCTCTGCATCTTCGGCTGTCCACCAATCTTTGAGATTGCCATCTTTATCGAATTGACGGCCTTGGTCGTCGAAACCGTGTATCATTTCGTGTCCGATAACAACGCCAATAGCTCCATAGTTTAAGGCATCGTCAGCTTCGGGATTAAAGAATGGGGGTTGAAGAATGCCTGCAGGGAAACAAATTTCGTTTGAAAGGGGGTTGTAATAAGCATTTACGGTTTGAGGAGGCATATACCAACGAGTTTTATCAACCGGTTTGCCATAGTCGGCAAGACTGAAATCAATATTATGTTTGATTGCAGCTTTTACATTTTCCCAGTATGACTTAGAGGGGTCGATTGTCAAATCGGAATAATCACGCCATTTGTCGGGGAATCCGATTTTAACAGTGAATGTAGATAGTTTTTCGTGAGCTTTAGCTTTTGTAGTATCACTCATCCATGTGAGATTGTCGATGTGTTGTCCGAGTGCAATTTTAAGATTCTTAACAAGCTCAAGCATTTTATCTTTAGATGATTGAGGGAAGTGCTTTTCAACATATAGTTGACCAACAGCCTCGCCAAGCATATTGTTAGGAATGCTTAATGCACGTTTCCAACGAGGTTGTAGCTGTTGTACGCCTGAAACAACCTTTGAAAGTTCAAATTTAGCATTTATGAAATCGTCGCTAAGGAAATTAGCTGCCGAAGATATATATCCGGCAGTGATGTAGTCGTGTAATGCTTGAATGTCAGCACATTTTATTATGCTGTCAACAGTAGCTAATGATTTAGGTTGACCGATGATAACAGTGTCAACATCTAAGCCTTGTTTTTTGAAATAACGACGAAGGTCAACATTGGGATATTGAGCAGCAATCTGATCAAGTGTCATAGGGTTGTAGCTTGCAATCGGATTACGTAATTCTTCGCGTGTCATCGCAGTTTTAGCTAACGCAGTTTCGATATCCATCACATTGTCAACTACGCGTTGCTGAGCAGTTTCGTCGTAGCCTACGAGTTTAGTAATGGTTTTGATGTATGTTTTGTAAGCTTCGCGAATTTTATTGGTGTTTTCACTGTCTTCAAGATAATAATCTCTGTCGCCAAGACCAAGTCCACCTTGTTGCCAATACATGGTGTTCATATTTGAGTTCATCATGTCGGCATCTACTCCGGTGCTGAAGAAAGCATCTACACCAACCATTGTTGCCATAAGGTCAATTAAATCTTCACGGTTTGTGTTGTTAATGGTTTCAATGTCTTTAATAATAGGCTTAGCACCTTGCTCGTTGAGGCGAACGCTGTCCATACCCATGGCATATAGGTCGCCGATTTGTTGTGCGGCTGAACCTTTGGTCGCATTTTTTGAGTCAAGACCGGTAACAAGTGATTTTACTTGTTCGCGAGTGTTTTCGCCAAGTTGGTCGAATGTTCCGAAACGAGAATACTCCGGTTTAAGAGGGTTAGCTTTCATCCAGCCACCACATGCATACTCATAAAAATCTTCTTGAGGAGCAACGGAATCATTTAGATTGGCACGATCTACTCCTTTGGGTGTTTTTGTTGTGCACATTGTCATCGTTGAAGTTAAAGCGATTGACAAAACTACATAGGAAAATTTTTTCATTTTGTCGTTGAATTAAAGTTAATTATTTAGTTTTGATTTTATTTCATCTAATTCTATAGAAGCAAGTTCCCATATACTCATTGCATTTTCAAGTTGTTTGTTTTTCTCGGCATGCTGGGTAAAAATGTCATTGCTGACATTTCCATTTGCTATTAGTATTTCAATTTCAGCAATTTCAGCCTCATAACGAGAAATTTCCATTTCGGCGTCTGTTACTTTTTTCTCGGCACGTTTTATTGCTTTTTCTCGTTCTCGTTGCTCAGCATAGGATAATTTGCTTTGAGAAGGAGTAGGGACTTCAGTGTCGTTTTGTTGTTTGGTTGAAATGTTTTTTGTCGCATTGTTGCTAATCTCAAGCTCAGCAAGGGTTGCAATCTTTTTCTTTTCAAGAAATTCATAAATACCCCCAAGACATTCTTTGACTTTCCCACCTCCAAATTCATATACTTTCTCTACTAAGCCATCAAGAAATTCTCGGTCGTGAGACACAACAATAACCGTGCCGTTAAAATCCTTAATGGCTTGTTTAAGAATATCTTTCGTTCTCATGTCGAGATGGTTTGTCGGTTCGTCGAGAATGAGTAGATTTACCGGTTCAAGTAAAAGTCGTATCATGGCTAATCGGGTTTTCTCGCCTCCTGATAAAACTTTAACCTTTTTATCAGAGGCTTCTCCTCCAAACATAAATGCCCCAAGAATATCACGAATTTTTGTGCGAATATCTCCAACTGCAACTCTATCGATTGTGTCGAATACAGATATTTCTCCATCAAGAAGTTGGGCTTGGTTTTGTGCGAAATATCCAATCTTTACGTTGTGCCCGATTTTTAGATTTCCGGTAAAAGGTATCTCGTTCATGATACATTTTACCAAAGTGGATTTCCCTTCCCCGTTTTTTCCTACAAATGCAAC
This sequence comes from uncultured Muribaculaceae bacterium, assembly GCA_904502025.1. Taxonomy (GTDB): domain Bacteria; phylum Bacteroidota; class Bacteroidia; order Bacteroidales; family Muribaculaceae; genus RGIG4079. The sequence goes on along the minus strand of CAJGDJ010000003.1, from coordinate 78,873 downwards.
TTTTTCTCCTCGTTTAATTGTAAATGTTGCATTGTCAAACACTTGGTGGTCGCCATATCGTTTGCCTACATTGTCGGCAATGATAGGGTAGTCGCCCGAACGAGGTGCCGGTGGAAATTTTAGATTGAGATGAGAGGTATCTACCTCGTCAACTTCTATACGCTCTATTTTCGAGAGTTGTTTTATGCGACTTTGCACCTGTACAGCTTTTGTTGCTTTATATCTAAATCGTTCAATGAAATCTTCTGTTTCTTGAATTTGTTTTTGTTGATTTTGATATGCTCGCATTTGTTGCTCGATGCGTTCTTGGTGTAAAACTACATATTTTGAGTAGTTTACAGCGTAGTCGTATATTTTACCGAGCGAAATTTCAATAGTTCGATTAGTGACGTTGTCGATAAATGCACGGTCGTGTGAAACCAATACAACTGCGTTGGCTTTTGTGATGAGGAAATTTTCAAGCCATTGAATCGACTCGATGTCAAGGTGGTTGGTTGGTTCGTCAAGAAGTAGAACGTCGGGGTGTGTGAGTAGTAGTTTGGCAAGTTCTATTCGCATACGCCAGCCGCCACTAAATTCGGCTGTTGGTCGATTGAAATCATTGCGATTAAATCCCAGCCCGATTAATGTTTTTTCCATTTCGGCCTCGCGATTTTCGCTTTCTTCCATTGCTATGCGTTCATTTAGAATGGTTAGTCTGTCAATAAGTTCTTGATAACTACTACTTTCATAGTCATCGCGTGATTGAAGTTCATGATTTATCTTGTCGAGTTGGCTGTGCATTTCGTCAATGTGTGAAAATGCTTTGCTCACTTCTTCAACAACGGTAAGGGTGTCGTTTAACACCATTTGTTGGGGTAGATAGCTAATTGCGATGTCGTTAGGTTTGGCAACGCAACCCGAAGTCGGATTTTGTAATCCGACAATAATTTTGAGCATAGTTGATTTGCCGGCTCCATTTTTACCTACAAGAGCTATTTTATCTTTTTTGTTGATAACATAGTTTATGTTGTCAAACAAAGATTTTGCACTGAATTCAACCGATAGATTTTGTATCGAAATCATTTATTGAAACACAATTATATTAGTTATGCAAAGTTAGTAAGTTGTTTTCGAAATACAAATAAAAAAAGGACACCTGATTAGGTATCCTTTTATAATTCATGTAAATTCTTCTCGAATTATTCTGCACTTTCAGCAGCAACTTCTTCTGTTGCTTCTTCAGCAGGAGCTTCAGCTTCGGCAGCGGCAGCAACAAGTTCAGCTTTTTTCTTTGCAATTTCTTCTGCTTTTGCTTTGTTTTTAGCTTGCTCGTCTTCAAGGCGTTGTTTTGCATCGCTTGCTTTTTTGCTTGCGAGGTCTGATTTGAATGCTTCAGTAGTAGCTGTTTTTTTGCTCTTCCAAGCGTCGAAACGACGTTGAGCTTCAGCTTCATCAAAAGCACCTTTTTTCACACCACCTTGGAGGTGTTTCATTAAAAGTACACCTTCGTTAGAAAGAATTGTACGCACAGTGTCGGTGGGTTGAGCACCGCAGTTTACCCAATACAAAGCTCGTTCGAAATTCAATGTTATTGTAGCAGGATTAGTGTTAGGATTATAAGAACCTATCCTTTCAATAAATTTACCATCTCGTGGTGCTCTGCTATCGGCGATCACAATAGGATAAAACGCATAGTTTTTGCGACCATGACGTTGTAATCTGATTTTAGTTGCCATTTAAGTAAAAATTAAAAATTTAGTTTTGTATTGATTTTTGCGACTGCAAAGTTACATAAAATATTTTATACGGCAAAATATGACTTGATTAAATATGTGATTATTTTCAGATAAACTCTTCTTCAGCTACTTTTATTGACTCAATTTTCCCAATATCGTGCCATTGATATTCTTCTGAGGGGGTATAACCCATAATCTTCAAATCATTGCATTTGTCGATATAGAATGGCGTGATAGAGAATTTTGGCTCGGAAGAATAGTCTTTAAGAACGTCAAAAATTGAAGGAGAAACAATGTGCACACCACCAAATGCAAGAAGCTTATCGCGTTCTTGTGGCACATATCCCAACGGTTTTACTTCTCCTGTCGCAATATTAGTCCACCCACGAAGCTGATTTTTATTATTGATATAAAAATATCGGGTAGTTTTGCGGTCGGCAACGAGTAATGTGGCATCAGCCTTATTTTCGATATGTTGTTTAACCATTTTGTGTAAATCAAAATCGGTTAGAATATCAGCATTATGAATTATAATTGGTTCGTTGCCATCAAGCCATTGTTGTGCTTTGAGTATGCCTCCTCCTGTGTCGAGCAACAAGTCTCGCTCATCACTTATGTGGATTGTTATGCCGAAATTATTGTGTTGCTCAACAAATTCAATAATCTTTTCGCCAAAGTGATGAATATTAATAACAATATCGTCGATACCATGTGCTTTAAGCCGATTTATTACTCGTTCGAGCATAGCAACTCCACCCACTTCAACAAGTGCTTTTGGTCGGTCATTTGTTAATGGACGTAAGCGAGTGCCAAGGCCGGCAGCAAAAATCATTGCTTTCATCGCGAACTATAATTTTGCGTTGAAAATTTGTTCGATGTTTTGCTCTCGATGCACCAATTCAACCTTTACGTTGAACTTTTTATTGATATGTTCTGCCATGTGTTGGGCACTATACACTGAGCGATGTTGTCCACCGGTACAACCAAAGCATACCATGAGATTAGTGAAACCTCGTTCAACGTATCGTTTAACGGTTGAATCAACAAGCTCGTAGGCGTGGTCGAGGAATGTCAATATTTCACCATCGTCTTCAAGAAAGTCTATAACCTGTTGGTCTAAACCTGTAAATGGTTTATATCGTTCATATTTGCCGGGATTGTTTACTGCACGACAGTCAAAAACATATCCGCCACCATTGCCTGAAGTATCGTTGGGAATCCCTTTTTTATATGCAAAACTCATAACCTTAACAGTTAAGGTGTGTTTTTGTAAATCGTCGCTAAATTGTTTCATTTCAACAACTTCTTTGAGGATTTTGCTTAAATATGGGTATTCGGGATATGGTTCTTGTAGTAGGGTGCGAAGATTTGCAACAGCGTATGGCACACTTTGCATGAAATGAGGTTTCTTCTCAAAGTAGCCACGGAAACCGTATGCCCCTAATACTTGTAGGGTACGGAACAATACGAAATGACGTAATTGCTCATGGAAATATGGCTCATCAACAGGCTTGTATTTGCGTAGAGCATCAATATATTCCGAAATTAATTCTTGGCGTAAACTATCGGGCATATTAGCTTTAGCTTGCCAAAGGAATGATGCTACATCATAGTAAAATGGACCTTTGCGACCACCTTGGAAATCAATAAACCATGGCTCGTTGTCAACAAGCATCACATTGCGTGATTGGAAGTCGCGATACATAAATGTGCTTGATTGGCTACGCATAAGCACTTCGCTCATCGCTTGGAAGTCATCTTCAAGTTTGTCTTCTTGAAATTCTAAACCGGTTGCTTTTAAGAAGCAATATTTGAAATAGTTCAAATCCCACATTATTGTACGAGTGTCAAACTCGGCCAATGGATAGCATTTGTTAAAATCAAGTCCTACAGCTCCGGCAAATTGAACATCAGGAAGCATGCGAATTGTTTTTATCAACAACTCTTTTTCTTCATTGCTAAAAGAACGTGTCAAACGCCCTTTTTCGATTGCTTTGAATAATATTTCATCACCTAAATCTTCTTGTATATATGCCATATTGTCATCGGCAACGGCAAGTACTTCAGGAACAGGAAGATTCTGGCTCTTGAAATGCTGTGCAAGATATATAAATGATTCGTTTTCTTCTTTGCAGGTGCCAAGTACGCCAATAATTGATTTTTTACCTAATAATCTGAAATATCGACGATTTGAACCCGAAGCAGGAAGCTCAATAATTTCAGTTGGCTCACTGCCTACTACCTGATTATATAGTTGAGATAATATAGTTGTATTCATGCTAATAATATATTTAATGCAAAGATAGTGGTTTATTTTTATTCTTTGCATGCAAATATGATTTTTTGAGAATCTTTGAGACTTAATTGATAATAAATTATGTTTTTTTTGTTGTGAGTTGAGATATAATGCTTAAAAAGCGTATCTTTGTAGAAAAATATTGGAATGATGCTTAAATTTTTGAAACATATAGGGCAATTAATCATGTCGCCGGGAAATGGTTGGGAAGATATTTCTCATGCCGGTGATGACCCCAAACAATTGGCTACGACAGGGCTATATCCATTATTTGGTTTGGCTGCAGTAACGGCATTTGTGCAGTATTTCTATGATACTGACTTAGGCTTGGTTACTTTGTTGCAACATGCAATAATCGTTTTTGTGGAATTATTTGTTACCTATTTTATAGCATCGGTAGTCTTTGCATCAACTTTGCAACAGTGGATAGAAGGCGAAATAAACGAAAAGAGATATACAACTGTAATTACCTATTCTCTTGCTATTATCGCATTGACAACAGTTGTGAAAAACTGTTCGCCTGTAGAGATGTCGTTGATATATTTCTTGTATTTATATGTAGGTATTGTATTGTGGAAAAGCTCTCGATATTTAGCTATAAAAGAGGATAAATTGGGGCAATTCATTATAATGTCAATGCTTTCAATACTTGTCCCTCCATTTATTATAGGAGCGATATTAAGTTTTTTCATCGGATAAATTATTCAGGAAATGAAAATTAGCAAAGATGTAAATATTAAAAACAAACGTGCTACGTTTGACTACAATATATTAGAAACATTTACAGCGGGGATTGTCTTGACAGGAACAGAGATTAAGTCTATCCGATTGGGAAAAGCCGGGTTGACCGATACATATTGTTATGTAACAAATGGAGAGGTATGGGTTAAGAATATGTATATTGCCGAATATTTTTATGGCACCTATAACAACCATGAGCAACGTCGCGATCGCAAATTGTTGCTAAATCGCAAGGAGATTCGTCGTCTTGAAAAAGATGGTAAAGAAGCCGGTTTTACGATTGTGCCTTTGAAATTGTTTATAAACGATAGAGGATTGGCTAAATTAGTTATTGGTCTTGGTCGTGGTAAAAAGGAATATGACAAACGTCAATCAATTAAAGAACGAGAAGACAAACGAGCTATGGCTCGAATGTTTGAAAAAGTTTAGACAGGAGTTGAAACGATTATTAAACGATCGCCATTTGCTATAGTTACACCATAAAGACGATACTTGTTATCGTCTTTTATTTTTAGTTTTTTGCGAAGCTCGTCGGCCGAAAGAATAAAGTTTCTAACTGCCACATTTGCTCGTGGATAATCTTTTACAACCTCTTTTGCCACTCGAGAAGTGAACGGATAAATCTTCGCTATCTTATAGCAATCACCGGGGAAGTCGGGGATAATTTGAGTTGAGGTATATATATGTGTGTGTTGATGCAGTTTTATTGCGTTGAAATGTTGTGAAAGCAATTTGAATGGTTGTAGCTTCATTATGGCAGGGTGTGGCTCGTAAATATACATACCCTCATGGATTTCTCCATAATTGTTGGTTGCCGATGATTCATCGTCGAGAGTAAATGAAAAATCAGACGTTTCATCATCAATTGTAACGCAATGTAGAGTAGGGGATATTTTAGGATTTTTGAAATCTGCAACGGCTACAATTTCTTTGCATTCTTGGCGAGTGCCAATGGCATAAAGGTCGGTGGTTTCTGGTAGCTCGCGTAACACCTGTGTGGCATCGAGCATTGGTGATGCTTTTACGATTAGTTTATCGCAATGTTGCTTGATGAGATCGAGTAATTCCACTACATTAGGTTGGCAATCCGATAAGGCAAATAAACGCTTCCCACCATCGCCACGGCGAGCCGGGTCGATGAATATCGTATCGAAATGTTCAGTGGATTTTTTGAGATATTCAATACTGTCGGTATTAATGCCTGTGAAATTTGGAATATTTAATGTCTTTGCGTTTATTGTTAGAGCATGAGCTACATCTTCGTTGAGATCAATGGCAGTAACATGTTTTGCCTTTAGAGCAAGATGAAAAGCATCAATGCCAAGTCCGGCAGTCATGTCGAGAATTGTTTCCCCTTCATTTATTAATGTTGCGTGAAACTCGGCAAGGTCATCTGAAGTGCATTGTTCAGCCGATAGGGCAGTGGGAAACACAAAGTAAGGCGATAGGAGAGTGTTATGTAACTTTTTTGCAACCTTTTTTCGGCATTCAATCTGCATTATAGCGTACTCATAAATTGAGGCATCATCTTTCTTGCGACAACTCAACCTCAATTTTGTCGTGTCGTCGTTGCGATGCTCATCAATCCACTTAATAATATCCTCACTTAATTCAGTAATCACAACAAAGGATTAGTGCTTTAACAGATTTTCCACTTCAGACCGTAATAAAGGTAGGTGATTTATTACTATACTTCAAAGAATGTCTAAAGCTAAACTATCATAACCATGTATAATATAGTTTCTCGTATCAACTATTTTTCGAGCATTTGTGATGTTAATATCGGGATATTCTTTAAGAATACGATTCATTGCTTCGCCCAATATTTCTATATTTCGTTCAACAGCTCTGCGAAAACATAGGTCTGTGCAGAATGTATCATATCGTTTCGGACGTTCATCCATAAATAAATTAATTTCATCTATGGCGATTATTATATCTTCAAGATATTTATATATTTTGTTATCCATATATTAGATTCTTAGTTTGGTCTAATTCTTTTCTAAAATAAGAGTTCTTGACAGCTGAATCGTCAACCAAATCAACATCTCTGCCTAAGATGTCTTGTAAAGAATATTTGAAATCAAAAAAATTGACGAAAGGGTCCTCAATTTCTTGAGAGTTGAAATCAACTAATAAATCAATGTCGCTATTGTCGTTAAATTTATCGGTAAGAACCGATCCAAACGCAAATAACTTGTTAACCTTATGTTTTTTACATAAAGCAATAATCCGTTCGAGATTGAGCTCAATTAATTTCATAAACAACAATAAGTTTTTGCAAATATAACGATTATCTATGAATATCAACGAGATAATGTGCAAAAAGTTGTCATTCTAAATTTAAATTAGATATAATGAAAAATAAAAGGCTTTTAATTGTCGATTAAACAGCGGTTAAAACCTTTTAGCGTTTATTTGTTCATAATGTGACCTCTTTTATGTGTATTTTCGTTTTGCTCTCTCTGCAGCTAATTCAAGTTCTACATAGAAGCTAATGTCATGATTATTGCATGCCTCTATATACGACTCATATTCTTTTTCCATTTCTTTTTGTATCATAAAAATCTTAGAATTAATAGCAACTTGATTTAATTGACTATTATTGTTCTTAAGACTATTATAAATAGGTTGTATTGCAATAGAGAGATGTGTGTCAAACAGTTCCTCGATCATCTTAAGAAATTCTAGGTTCGGTTCAGTCATGGGGAAATTCGAGGTATATATATGTAGCTTTCTAAAAAGAAGATTTTCATCTTCGCTTTCCAGAAGAAATGTCATAAGCAGTTCATGTTTATTCTTTGTAGTACGTGGGGACAGATGTGAATACCTGTTTTCGATTTCCTTTATTTTTTCTAAAATCCACTCTACTGTAATTACAGGAAATGTGTTGTCAAGTTTTATATTATATTTTTTTGCTTCTGTTATTGCTGATTTTCCATAGCTTTCGATAAGTAATAAGTAATATTCTTCGGTACAATATGATTTGATATGTTCAAATGTTTTTTGCTTTAATTCTCCAATTTTACAACAGCTATCTCTCGCTGTGGTTTCTAATGAAAATATCCGTTCTTTGGCATCTTCATCTGAAAGGTTTGCTATCAGCACACCTAGTGATTGTATTTCATTAGCATTATTTGGATTAGATGCTTTATACTGCTCCCAATAACTTCTAAGTTTAGTCTTGTTTAAATTAGGATTGGATTTGGATTCAGAATCATTAACGACAACTTTACTTTTTTCAGGTTGATTATTAATTTCTTCTTTTTTCGTTTGCGATGATTCCTTTTTGTCCTTTTCATTAGCGGAATATATAAGAGCGAATCCAATTGCAATAAAAGAACAGGGACCAAAAATACTATTTCCAGCTGTCATGGCTCCGATAAAACTTAGAATCCCAAGAATGAGGCAAATATATCCGGCTGTTTTCATAAGTGAGATGTTTTTTATTATGCTTTGTCTATTTTTTTTGAACACAAAACGGCAATCAAACCGATAATGACATTTAGCAGTGAAAGACCGAATGCAATGCCAAACCCAATTTTACGGGTACGACCTAAACAGCCAATGCCAAATGCCAAGCCAATGGAAATAATAAGAAAGAATAAAGTATCCATAATCTTTATTTCGTGTTTCGCATCTCCCAATGAAACAGTTAAAGTTAGGATATAGAAAAGGTGTGGAGATTGTATTTCGTTTTATTCTAAAGTCAGGTCTTCGCATTACCTACAGCATGAATAAAACAATAGCCCCACACCGATTTGCTATATAAATTGCCAATCACGGCAAAGTATAAGCTACCAATGCAGGTGCTATTGTTAATTCCATCTTCATGCTGTTGTCAAAGTTGCGAAGTTCGACTTTAGAAGATAAAATTTCAATAACACCTTTCGTTAAATATGTAATGGTCTCATTCGTTGTCGCTACAACAAAATGTCGAAACCACTGCAAATATAACGAAAAATATTATAATGTGGAGCTATAAGAGTGAAATATATCAAAAAAGAGTGTGTAAATTATGCCCATTCTGTCAAAATTTCAAGAACAAAAAGTCATAATGTGCATAATGACAGAAACAGATGTATTTATACTTGACCCTTTATAAAACAAGAAACCTCGCAATATGCAAACAATCCCTATTTAATATGTGTTATATAGTTGTAACCAAAATTCAAGTATAGTTTATGACAACGATAATTTTTTCGCATCCGTGGCAGGGTAGTTTTAATCGAGCAATATTAGATGGCGTAGAGAAGAAATTGCGTGATGAAAAACGTCCTTTTCAAATGATTGATCTTGTTGCCGATGGATTTAATCCAACTATGACAGCAAATGATTTAGCCGGTTATAATCGTGGCGAAACTGCCGACCCATTAGTGGCAAAATATGGTGAGATGCTTCAAGGTACAGATGAATTGATAATAATCTTTCCGATTTGGTGGGGCATGATGCCTGCAATTTTTAAGGGTTTTATAGATAAAGTGTTGCTAAAGGGGGTAACATATACTTATTCGGAAGAGGGGGCAATGTTGCCGGCGTTAAATATTCGTCGCACTTTGCTTATAACTACATCGCAAGGACCTACACCTCTATATCGCCATTTTATTGAAGATAATTTGGTGGCATTTGTATTAAACGCAGTGGGAATAACCGGAGTAGAGTGGTTTAATTGCGAAAAAACAGCCCATGGGCCAAGAGACAATCGTGAGGAATTTTTGAAAAATGTAATATCAAAAGTGTAATTTAAGGCATCAGAGTCGGCCGTTGTCATTGTATGAGAAGTAATTGGTGGGCGTGATGATCAGATGATCAAGAACATTGATGTCAAGTAATTTGGCAGCTTCCTTTGCCTTGGTTGTAATGCGATCATCGTCGGGACTTGGGCGAAGATTGCCCGAGGGGTGATTATGAACAAGGATAATACCCGAAGCAAGTAATTCGATGGCACGTTTTAATATGAGTCTCACGTCGGTTACTGTCCCCGAAACCCCACCTTTGCTCATACATTCCTCAAATATCACTCGATTGCTGCGTGATAGGTATAATACCCAAAATTCCTCATATTCGAGTCGTTGAAGTTTGACCCGCATCATATTATAAATGTCGGTCGAACTTTTTATTTGTGTGTCTAATGCCGCATCTTCATCGCGAGTGCGAAGCCCTAATTCAAACGCAGCGGCAAGAGATATTGCTTTGGCTGTACCTACACCTTTGAATCTCTTTTTCATCTCGTGAATTGAAAGTCGGCTCAATCGGGAAAGACGATTGTCACACGAGGCAAGAACCTCTTGGCTCATTGAAATTACCGATTTTCCGGGTAGTCCACTTCCGAAGATAATTGCGAGCAATTCGGCATTACTCAACGACCGAATGCCAAGCGAAAGAGCTTTTTCGCGAGGTTTGTCGCTGTCGTCAAGGTCGGCAATGCGTCCCAAGAAACGGTTTTCGGGTTCTTTTATTTGGTCGCTCATAAGGGGCTATTTTCCTTTTCTTATTGCAACTTCTTCTTCAATGTTGCGACCACGACGCAACAGAATCTTTGTGGTAAATGCTTTGATAAATCCCCAGCCATAGCCACAAAGTTGCAAAATACTTGCTGGAACGGCTTTAAGGGCGATGATGAGAGATTTTGTGGAGAATAGGGCAGTGATGAAAATAGCCACCAAGTATGCTACTAATGGCAATATGCACCACCATTTCCATAGTATCGATAGTAATATCAACCCAACCGAACCAATCACAAATACAGCGGGGAGTGTATGTACGAGTTTTAATGAATCGGGATAAAGCAGTTTCAGTGTAATACGCGACATCCCAAAAACATATACTTGGCGAGTAAACAATCGCATATTCACTCGGCGTTTGTGATATACAAACGCTTCACGAATCAGCCCGATTGAAAAGCCGGCTTGGCGAATGCGTGTGCTCATATCAATGTCTTCAGAGAACATTTCACGAAAACCACCCACTTTTTCATATACTTTGCGAGAGTAACCCATGTTGAATGTGCGAGGCACAAATTTTTCTAATTGCACTTTTCCTCCACGAATGCCACCGGTTGTGAGGAATGAGGTCATAGAATAGTTGATTGCTTTTTGAGTGGTGCTGAATGATTCGTGTGCGGCATCGGGACCTCCAAAGCAATCAAGAGGATTTTTGTCAAGAACTTCGGATAGCGTTTTGAAATAATCGGGTGGGATAACACAGTCAGAATCAAAGAAGATGAAGTAATCCCCTTTGGCTCGTTCAAGCCCATGGTTGCGAGCAATTGAACGACCTTCGTTCTCTTTATAATAATATGAAGCATTAACTCTATCGGAATATTCCTCAACAACCTCTTTGCATGGTGCCGAAGAGCCGTCTTCAACAATCACGACTTCAAAGTCTTTGCATGATTGAAGAGCAAGGCTTTCCATTAGATCGCGAACCTCATCAATGCGATTATATACCGGTATTATTATTGAAAAACGTGGCATTGTGATTAGTTTTAGGTGTTAAATTATTATGGGATTAACTCATTCGTGATTTATAATCTTCGTAGGTGTATTGTCGCAGATATTCACACTCACCATCGGCACGGCATAGCACAATTGAGGGATGTTGAATGCCATTGAACATATTTGTTTTTACAGTAGTGTAGTGGTTCATATCTTCAAGAGTGAGACGGTCGCCAATTTCAAGAGGCTTTTCAAAGCTCCAATCACCAATAAAATCGCCACTTAGGCAAGAATTACCACCGAGACGATATGTGGGCAGTACCGAATTAATCTCTACACTCTCTGTGATTTTAGGTTGATAGGGCATTTCAAGGCAATCGGGCATGTGGCAAGCAAATGATGCGTCGATGATTGCTGTATTAACGCCTTGATTTTCTACAACATCAACTACCGATGTGATTAAATCGCCGGTACGCCATGTAAAGGCACTGCCCGGTTCGAGAATCACATCAAGCCATGGGTAACGGTTCTTAAAGTTGGTTAGAAGTGAGATAAGATGCTCTATATCGTAACCCTCGCGAGTCATTAGATGTCCTCCACCCATATTTACCCATTTTATTTGTGGTAAATATCTGCCAAACTGAGATTCAAACGCTTCAAGCACTTTTTCTAAATCGTATGATGTCGATTCACAAAGAGCATGGAAGTGCATGCCCTCAATCCCTTCGGGTAGTTTGTCGCCAATAATATCGGCAGTTACTCCAAATCGAGAGCCGGGTAGGGCAGGATTATATATGTCGGTTTCGATTACCGAACATTGTGGATTTACTCGCACTCCGGGAGATACATGGCGTTTCCCGGTAGTTAAGTTGTGTTGATTCACATCATTTTTGAATCGTTCCCATTGATTGAGAGAGTTGAAAGTGATGTGAGTGCTACCCTCAAGGTAACGATTTATGGTCAATGGCGTATATGCCGGGCAATATGAGTGAACTTCATTGCCCAAACAGTCGAGAGCCAAATCCATTTCGTTGAGAGAACTTGCTGTTGATGCGGTGCAATATTCCTTGATAATAGGGAATGTGCGCCACAACGCGTTGGCCTTGAATGCCATGATTATATTTACTCCGGCTTCACGTTTCACTCGATTGATTAATTCGAGGTTACGACGAAGGCGATCCTCATATACGATGTAGAATGGAGTGGGTATTTCGTTAATTTTCATTATCCTATAATCTTAAAATGAGCGAATTTGAGTAATAGCGTTTTTGTTCCGGTATTGGCAAACTCAACAATAATGCGAGCATCGGTTGACGATGTGTCAATTGTTGTTATTTTTCCGGTGCCGAAACGTTGATGTTCAATAATCATGCCTTCAGAAAGAGATTTTGCATCATGAATATCACTAACGTTAGTCTGAGGAATTTTAGCCGATGATGATGCCCCCTTTTTGTTGAGAGGGGTCAAATTGCGTGGTGCATGATAGGTTTTGAGTTCGGAATGGAATGATTCTCGATAATTCTCTATTGGATTAACAAATGAAGTATTTCCACTAATAGATGTTCCGGAACAAAGATTTAGATATTGAGGGTCTATGTCGCGAATAAATCGAGATGGAGAGCAAGTCTTTGTCTGTCCATTGCGAAAACGAGAAGATGAATACGATAGCATGCAAAAACTTTTGGCACGGGTGATGGCAACGTATAATAATCGGCGTTCTTCCTCAATTTCACTTTGAGTAGTACACATAGATGATGGGAATAGCTCTTCCTCGATGCCGACGATAAACACATTGCTAAATTCAAGACCTTTGGCTGCGTGAACAGTCATCAAAGTGAGTTTCTCTCCGTCGCCATCTTGGGTGTCTTGATCGGTAGCTAATGAAACCTCACCGAGAAAATCTGTTATTGATATGTTGTTTTCTTCTCCTTCTTCTAATTTGTTGGCAATAAATTCCTTAACCCCATTGAGTAACTCATGAAGGTTCTCTTGTTTTGATATGCTTTCGGGCGTTTTATCCGAGAGTAGCATACTTAAAAGTTGGGTTTCACGAATAATATGTGTTGCAATCTCTTCAGCGTTTTTGCCATCTTGATTTAGATTGATGAATGATTGAATTAAGTCGCGAAATGCCAACAATTTTTTTGTTGTCCCGGAATTAACCCCGGGAGAATATTGTGCGAGGTTATTAATAACTCCCCATATACTTACTTGGTTGTCAATGGCACAACGGATAAGCTTATTAACAGTGGTGTCTCCAATTCCACGAGCCGGGAAATTAATAACACGTTTTAGTGCTTCGTCATCATTGGGGTTGATTGATAATCTAAAGTAGGCAATAGCATCTTTTATCTCTTTGCGTTGGTAAAATGAAAGTCCCCCATATATGCGATAAGGTATATTGCGTTTGCGAAGCGATTCTTCAAGAATGCGAGATTGTGCATTGGTGCGATATAATATTGCAAATTCATCATAGCCATCGTGAGAAAGCATTTTTACTTGCGAAATGCGATTGGCAACCAAGAATGCTTCTTCATAATCACTATAGCTTTGTACCACCTCGATTTTAGAACCCTTATCGTTTATTGAAAACACTTGTTTGCGAATTTGCTCAGTGTTTTTGTCAATAAGCGAGTTTGCAGCGTTTATAATCGTTTGAGTAGAACGATAATTTTGCTCCAATTTGAATATCTTCAAATCGGGGTACGCATTTTTTAAGTTGAGAATATTGCGAATGTTTGCACCTCGAAACGAATAAATGCTTTGAGCATCATCGCCCACTACGCATAAACTGTGATTTTCTTTTGTGAGCTGAGATATAATCAAATGTTGAGCAAAGTTAGTGTCTTGATACTCATCAACAAGAATATAACGAAAATATTCTTGATAATGATGAAGAATATCGGGATTATCGCGTAATAAAACATTTGTATAGTAGAGCAAATCATCAAAATCCATTGCACCGGCAACAAAACAGCGATGACAATAACCTCGATATATCTCATGGGTGCGAGGTCGTTTGGCTCGTCGGTCGGCCTCCATTATATCTTTTGATTGTGCATAAGTCGCTGGTGAAATGAGTGCGTTTTTTGCCATTGATATAGCACTCATCACAGTAGATGGCTTGTATATTTTATCATCGAGTTCAAGATCTTTGATAATCGACTTTATAAGTGATTTTGAGTCGGCGGTATCATATATTGTGAAATCACTTTTGAAACCTAATCGTTCGGCATTAATGCGAAGAATACGAGCAAATATGGAGTGAAATGTACCCATCCATAATTTTGATGCAGTTGCACCTCCAACAAGTCCCTCAATGCGTTCTCGCATTTCACGAGCCGCTTTGTTGGTAAATGTCAATGCCAAAATACGCCAAGGCTCGTAGCCATTATTTAATAAGTGTATGATTTTGTAAGTAAGTACACGTGTTTTTCCCGAACCTGCCCCTGCGATAACGAGTTGCGGTCCATCAAGATAAAGTACAGCATCTTGCTGCTGTTGGTTTAATTCATTAATATAATCTTCCATTAATGCAAAGTTACACTCTTTAAGGAGTGAAAACAAGAAAATAAGAACTAATTTTTAGAGAAATTTATTGAGAGTGGCATCATATAACATTCCTATTGTAGCCAACTTTTTGATTAGCTCATCTTTGTCAATATCTAAATCTTCGCACAAAATGTCAAGAGAAGCATAATTGTCACGTAGTTTAGTATTGATATAACTAAAAAGTATAAATGGGTCTTGTGGTAAATCTTTCATGTGTTTTTAATTTTGTTGCGACAAAGGTAGTCAATATTATAATAATATTGTGTGAATAGTTAGTTTTTTGTGCTATAACTCAATCTTACTATCAATTTAATTTCGTAACTTTGTGAAAAATTAAAAAATTATATGGCTGATTCATCATTATTATCTCGCCTTGACGGCATTGAAGCTCGATTTGAAGAGGTTAGTACGCTGATAACTGACCCTTCGGTTATTGCTGATATGAAACGTTATGTGCGATTAACTAAAGAATATAAAGACCTCGAAAAATTAACCGGGGCAACTCGTCGCTATCGCAATCTTTTGGGTAATATTCAAGAGGCTCGTGAAATTCTTGAAACAGAAAATGATGACGATATGCGAGCAATGGCAAAAGAGGAACTTGATAGTGCTAACGCCGAATTACCAAATCTTGAAGAAGAAATAAAATTACTTCTTATTCCAGCCGACCCTGAAGATGGTAAAAATGCAATACTTGAAATCCGTGGAGGTACCGGTGGTGATGAAGCTGCAATTTTTGCCGGCGACTTGTTTAAGATGTATAGTAAATATTGCGAGTCAAAGGGTTGGAATGTTGCGATTACAAGTTTCAGTGAAGGTGCTGCCGGAGGCTTCAAGGAAATTGTTATGGCAGTGAGTGGAGAGGGTGTATATGGAACACTTAAATATGAGAGTGGTGTACATCGTGTACAACGTGTGCCTGCAACTGAAACACAAGGCCGTGTTCACACTTCGGCTGCAACAGTAGCAGTTTTACCCGAAGCTGAAGCATTTGATGTAGAAATTAACGAAGGAGAAATCAAGTGGGATACATTCCGAAGTGGTGGTGCCGGTGGACAGAATGTGAACAAAGTAGAATCGGGTGTGCGTCTTCGTTATTTGTGGAAAAATCCTAATACCGGAGAAACCGAAGAAATTCTTATTGAGTGTACTGAAACTCGCGACCAACCAAAGAACAAAGAGCGTGCGTTGAGCCGTTTGCGTACATTTATTTATGATAAAGAACATCAAAAATATATTGATGATATTGCTTCACGACGCAAAACTATGGTGTCAACTGGCGACCGTTCGGCAAAGATTCGTACATATAACTATCCGCAAGGACGTATTACCGACCATCGTATTAATTATACAATATATAATCTCCAAGCATTTGTTGATGGCGATATTCAAGATTGTATCGACCAACTTATAATTGCTGAAAATGCAGAGAAATTAAAGGAAAGCGAACTCTAAAAATAAGATATAATGAAAAGAACAGAATTAGTTGAAAATATACGTCGCAAAGGGTCGTTCCTATGTGTTGGGCTTGATCCTGATATTAAAAAGATTCCTCAACATCTTTTGAGTGAAGAAAATCCACTATTGGCATTCAATAAAGCGATTATTGATGCTACTGCTCAATATGCAGTGGCATATAAACCCAATCTTGCTTTCTATGAAAGCCTTGGCGTTGAAGGTTGGATTGCACTTGAAGAAACAGTAAAATATATCAAAGAAAAATATCCTGATCAATTCATCATTGCTGATGCAAAACGTGGTGATATAGGTAACACATCACAACTTTATGCTCGTAGCTTCTTTGAGCATCTTGATGTTGATGCTATCACTGTTGCTCCTTATATGGGCGAAGATAGTGTAACTCCATTTCTTGGATATGATGGGAAATGGGTAATTCTTTTGGCGTTGACTTCAAACAAAGGAAGCCATGACTTCCAATTAATTGAAGATAAAGAAGGAAAACGCATCTTTGAACATGTGCTTGAAACTTCGGCTAAATGGGCATCAAGTGATGAAATGATGTATGTTGTTGGTGCTACACAAGGAGCTATGTTCCAAGATATACGTAAAGTGTCGCCAAATAGCTTCTTGCTTGTTCCCGGGGTTGGAGCTCAAGGAGGTAGCCTTGAAGAAGTTGCAAAGTATGGTATGATTGAAGATTGTGGATTATTAGTAAATTCTTCTCGTGGTATTATATATGCCTCAAATGGAGAGGACTTTGCAGAGGCTGCTGCAAGTGAATCAAAAAAACTTGCGAATGAAATGAGTGAATTATTAAAGGCTCATAACATCATTTAATATCAAAAATACACATATAATTGAGAAAAAAGGTGTAATTTTGTGAAATCAATTTGTAAAAACTAAATTATAACGTTATAACTAATTAAATTTTCAAACGAAAATGACTATCGACAATTACAAATTTGCCGGCAAAAAGGCAATCGTCAGAGTGGACTTTAATGTGCCCTTAGATGAAAACGGAAACATCACAGACGACACTCGTATTCGTGGTGCACTTCCTACACTCAAAAAAATTCTTGAAGAAGGTGGTGCTCTTATCATCATGTCTCACATGGGTAAACCAAAAGGCAAAGTAAATCCTAAATTTTCTCTTGCTCAAATTAAAGATGCAGTAGCTGCTGCTCTTGGTCGTGATGTGAAATTTGCCGAAGATTGTGCTAACGCTGCTGATGCTGCTGCAGCATTGCAACCCGGTGAAGTGCTTTTGCTTGAAAACCTTCGTTTCTATGCAGAAGAGGAAGGTAAGCCTGTAGGTATCGATAAAGAAGATCCAGCTTATGAAACTGCTAAGAAAGAAATGAAAGAAAGCCAAAAAGCATTTGCAAAGACTCTTGCCAGCTATGCTGATTGCTATGTGAACGATGCATTTGGTACTGCTCACCGCAAACACGCTTCAACTGCAGTTATCGCTGACAGCTTTGGTGAAGATGATAAAATGCTTGGCTATTTGATGGAAAAAGAAGTTCAAGCTGTTGATAATATCCTTAGTGATATCAAACGTCCTTTCACTGCTATCATGGGTGGTTCAAAAGTTTCTACAAAAATTGGTATCATCGAAAACCTCATGGATAAGGTTGATAACTTGATTCTTTGTGGTGGTATGACATATACTTTTGCTAAAGCTCAAGGTGGTAAAATCGGTCTTTCAATTTGCGAAGATGATAAGCTTGATTTGGCTCTTGATATCATGAAGAAAGCTCAAGAAAAGGGCGTAAACCTTGTTCTTGGTACAGATTGTATCGCAGGAGATAAATTTAGCAACGATGCAAACACTCAAGTTGTTTCAGCAATGGATATTCCCGAAGGTTGGGAAGGTATGGACGCAGGTCCTGCAACTCGTGAATCATTTGCTAATGTTATCCGCACTGCTAAAACTATTCTTTGGAATGGTCCTGCCGGAGTATTTGAATTTGATAACTTTGCAGGTGGTTCTAAAGCTATTGCTGAAGCTATAGTTGAAGCAACTGAAAATGGTGCATTCTCACTTGTTGGTGGTGGCGACTCTGTTGCTTGTGTAAACAAATTTGGTTTAGCTGACAAAGTATCATACGTATCAACCGGTGGTGGTGCTCTCCTTGAAGCTATCGAAGGAAAAGTTCTTCCTGGCGTAGCTGCAATCAAAGGTTAATCAATTAGATTTACATATTATGAAAGTGGTAAAACTTAATGTTTTTACCACTTTTGTTTTTTTAGCACAAAACAACTCAATATAGTTTAATGTTATATAAATGAAATTATAAATATATAGAGTTATGAAACGTGTAATTTATATTTTAGTTGCAATATTGATTTGTTTTGGTGTAGGCTATACAGCCAATATATTCCAAGCAGAGTCGTTGGCGACATGGTATCCGACTTTAGTAAAATCGGAATTGACGCCACCAAATTATGTATTCCCAATTGCATGGGGTATAATCTACCTTTGCAGTGGATTGTCAATTGGATTAGTTTGGAATAAACGCGAAACTTTGGATTTGGGCTTAGGGTGGATTTTTATTCTTCAGTTGGTGTTTAATTTTGCATGGAGTTTATTATTCTTTTATTTGCAAGATCCATTTAGTGGACTGATTGATTTGATATTGTTGGATTTGACGGTGTTATTCTATGTAATAACATGCTATCGCATTAATAGAGTGTCGGCATGGTTGTTTGCTCCATATATCTTATGGTTGATATTGGCAACGTATCTAAATACATATATTGTGATTAATAACCCAATAATGTAGATTATATACCAAATAATTGTTTTGCATTGGTGGTTGTAACTGATGCCACTTTTTCACTTGTGAGAGATAGGTGTTGTGCGATATGTGCTGCCGTGTGAATTAGATATACACTTTCATTGCGTTTACCCCGATGGGGAACGGGTGCCAAATACGGGGCATCTGTTTCAAGTAATATGCGGTCAATTCCTATACATGGAAGTGTTTCTCGTAATTTGGAATTTTTGAATGTAACAATGCCGTTTATCCCAAAGTAGAAATCCCCACGCTCTCTAATTCGTTCAACGTCTATATTTGTGCCACCAAAGCTATGAAATACGCCTTTGGGTTTTATGACTAACCCATCAAGAACTTCTAAAATTTCGTCAAGGCCTTCGCGACAATGAATTATTACAGGTAGATTTGTTTCAACAGCCCATTGAAATTGCTGCTCAAGTGCTTGCATTTGTTCATTTTTGAACGTCTTATCCCAATATAAATCAATGCCGATTTCACCTACTGCGATATATTTGTTTTTGTGCTGGTAAAATTCGTTTTTGACCTTAGATAAATCTGTTTCCCATGATTCTTTAATTTCAGTAGGGTGTAACCCCATAGCCAGATATGTGTTTTGAGGGAATTGATTGTGTAAATTTTGCATTGGAGCAATTGTTGATAAATCCACATTCGGAAAAATCATTCGTTTAATACCGGCTTGTATGGCACGTGTAACGGCATCTTGTGGAGATGGTTGAAACTCCTCAAGATATAAATGAGTATGGGTGTCAATAAGCATGTGTTGTTGATTAATTTGAACGAACGATGGCTCCTTTTGCTAAATCTTTGAAAAAGTCCATGTCTTTTTCACTTAAACCAACGGTTTTTAGGGCATCAAGTGCTTCTGCAACATATTGCTCCATTAAATCTTTACAACGTTTATCGAGATTTAGATTAGTGTATATTGTTTTTACTCGTTCGATTTTTTCATCGGTAGCAATTTGTGTATTCCCAATAAGATGTTTTAATTCACCACTATTGTCTTCATTTAACGCAGAGATAAGTAACCAAGTTTTTTTGTCATTTAGAATGTCGCCACCAATGTTT
This sequence comes from uncultured Muribaculaceae bacterium, assembly GCA_904502025.1. Taxonomy (GTDB): domain Bacteria; phylum Bacteroidota; class Bacteroidia; order Bacteroidales; family Muribaculaceae; genus RGIG4079. The sequence goes on along the minus strand of CAJGDJ010000003.1, from coordinate 58,802 downwards.
TTCCCAAAAATATTAGGGTCTCCAAATGAGTCAAGGTAATCATCTTGTAATTGGAATGCTAATCCAAGTTTTACTCCATATTTATAGAATGCCTTTTGCTCTGAGTCAAATGCTCCAGCCATGATAGCTCCGAGTTTACATGCACAGCCAAGTAATACAGAAGTTTTTAAGCGAATCATATTAAGATATTCTTCCACTGTAACGTCAAGGCGTTTCTCAAAATCCATGTCGTATTGTTGCCCTTGATATACTTCCATTGCTGTTGTGTTAAATAGCGACAATACGTCCCATGTTTTTGTGCCATCGCCTTTTGCTATATATTGAGTGGCAAGTGTTAACATTGCGTCTCCCGATAGAATTGCAGTTGATTCATTCCATTTGATATGTACAGTTGGTTTTCCTCTCCTCATATCGGCTTTATCCATAACATCATCGTGTAAGAGAGTGAAATTATGGAAGATTTCCACTCCAATAGCTTGATTTTTAGCACCATCAATATCTCCACCCAAAGCATCACATGTAGCAAGTGTTAAAAGTGGACGAAGACGTTTCCCCCCCTCACTAAGTGTGTATTTAATAGGTTCATATAGCCCGTTTGGCTCTTCGGGGTATTTAATCTTACTAATCGCTGTGTTAATGTACTTTACTAAATAATCGGGAGTAAACATAGACGGTTGTTATTTTAGTGCGTTATTAAATTCAATTAAATCACTATTATTATATATTGAATCAATCGTAGAGATTAAAACTTTATGGGTTGTTGTATCTTGTTTTAAGATTTTACCTAATTGATTAGGTGTAGATGCCAATATGTATAGTTTTGCTTTGTCGATATGGTTATAAGTTTCTACACATGAGTCAATGGCTTGCTTAAATGCTTGAATATTGCAAGCTTTTCCGGTTAAAGAATACCATGAACTAATGTTATGAACAATTTTTCTTGCTCTATAATGGTTTGATGTTGAGTCAGATAAAAAATCTTTCAACATAATCTTAGCAGCTAATTGAGGAAATACCATTGTTGCCAATGCAGCTTCGTAGGCTTGTGGTATTGAGTCGTTAATTTTGTTGACAATAGCTATTCCTAATTCTGGATTATTAATTACGGAATTACTTAATAACGAAAGAGAATCAAGGTCATCATGTTCAATATAATGGCAAAAATGAGTTATAGTATTGTCAACTAATTCGTTGTCAATACTATTACATGAACTAACGAAGTTCATTAATAATATGGTCAATAAAAGAGAATATTTTTTTGCCATAAGATTTTTTACAGATGCTTTCTAATTTACAAAGTTACAAAAATAACCCACAAGAAATAGCATAATTGAGATAAATTTCAAAAATGTAAATTTATTCTAAAAGATATAATATAGTATAATAATCAATATCGTTTGTGCGTATTATAGATACTAAATTTTTGATTATTGAAACGAATAGTATATATATTATTTTTGAGTTTGTGCCTCTCTATTACTGGGTATGCAGCAGTGTCATATTCTCAAGAACTTGAGAAAAAGGCTAATGCAGGAGATGCTCAATCGCAGTATCTAATGTGTCATTGCTATATAGATGGATTAGGAGTTAAAAGTAATTATATAAAAGCTCTCAATTGGTGTGAACGAGCGGCAAGTCAAGGTCACAAAAATGCGTTGACGCAAATGGGCTATTTTTATTTTAGTGGAAAAGGAGTAACGCGAAATGATGAGGTGGCTTTTAAGTATTTCAGAGATGCAGCAAAAAAAGGTTGCCCCGAATCGCAATTTATGCTTGCTCGATGTTTTAAGGAAGGTAGAGGTACGCGAAAAGACCCTCGAAGGGCTTTTCAATGGTGTGAAAAATCGGCACAACAAAATTATGCTTTAGCTCAATGGTTTTTAGGCGAATGTTATAATCGAGGTGAGGGTGTTGATAAAGATATTACAAAAGCTGAGTTGTGGCTGAAAAAATCAGCAAACCAAGGTTTTGTACATGCTCAATATTCATTGGGAATGTTTTATAAAAAATGTAGAAATACTAAAGATTATCAACGATTATCATTGGAGTGGTTAGAAAAAGCAGCAGCTCAAAACCACAAGTTGGCGATGCTTGAGCTGAAAAAATAGGGTAACGATTGATCCAAATAGGAGATTTTATAATGGTAACTCTTCAGCAATGTATTTTGATGTAGGGGAATTTGAATTTGCTATTTCTTCGGGTGTGCCACATGCTATTATTTGTCCTCCGTCTTTTCCTCCATTGGGTCCCATGTCAATAATATAATCGGCACACTTCAGTACGTCAAGATTATGTTCAATAACCAAAACTGTGTTGCCTTTATCGACAAGACGATTTAATACACCTAATAATGTTTTTATATCTTCAAAATGAAGACCTGTCGTAGGCTCATCAAGAATAAACAGGGTTTTCCCGGTATCGCGTTTTGATAATTCGGTTGCGAGTTTTACCCGTTGATTTTCGCCTCCGGATAGAGTGGAAGATGGTTGCCCGAGTTTAATATAACCTAATCCGATGTCTTGTAATACTTTTATTTTGTTTAGGATTGCAGGTATACCACTGAAAAATTCTACCGCTTGATTGATTGTCATGTCGAGAACATCGGCGATTGATTTTCCTTTGAATCTCACTTCAAGCGTTTCGCGATTGTATCTGCGACCACCACACACTTCGCAAGGAACAAGCACATCGGGTAAGAAATTCATTTCAATAGTGCGATAGCCATTGCCGTTGCACATTTCGCATCGACCTCCCGAAACATTGAATGAGAATCTCCCTGGTTTATAGCCTCTTATTTTAGCTTCGGGTAGATTTACAAATAAAGAACGAATGTCAGAAAAAACACCTGTATATGTAGCCGGATTTGAGCGTGGCGATTTGCCAAGAGGTGATTGATCAACTGTTACAACTTTGTCGATATGTTCAATACCGATAATCTCTTGATATGGTAGAGGCTGTTGGTTTGACCTATAAAATTTTTGGCTTAAAATGGGTTGTAGTGTCGCATTAATTAGACTTGATTTGCCACTGCCCGATACACCGGCGACACAAGTAAATGTGCCAAGAGGTAGAGTGAATGTAACATCTTTAAGGTTGTTACCGGTACACCCGATAAGTTTGATTGTTTTGCCATTCCCATTACGCCTTGTTGTGGGAACTTCAATTTTGAGAGCTCCGGTAAGAAATTGTGATGTTAACGTGGATTGCTTTAACATCTCTTTTGGCTCTCCTTGAAATACAACCTCGCCACCTTTTCGCCCTGCTTTCGGTCCGATGTCAATAATATAGTCGGCTTCAAGCATCATATCTTTGTCATGTTCTACAACAATAATTGAGTTAGAAGCATCGCGTAGCCGTTTTAGAGAATTAATTAGTCGTCGATTGTCGCGTTGATGTAGTCCAATGCTTGGCTCGTCAAGAATATATAATACATTTACTAATTCAGATCCTAATTGAGTTGCTAATCGTATGCGTTGGCTTTCTCCTCCGGAAAGTGTAGCCGAGTTTCGGTTGAGTGATAAATATTCAAGACCTACGTCAACGAGAAAACGAAGTCGAGTGCCTATTTCTTTAAGTATTTCTGTCGCAATTATTGATTGTTGCTCTGTTAGATAGAGGTTGGCATTTTCAACCCATTTCAATAAATCAGAAATATCGAGTTGAGCTAAATCGGCGATATTTTTATCTCCAATAAAGAAATGAAGAGCTTCACGATTTAATCGTTTGCCATTACATTCGGGACACACTGATTTTGAAAAGAATTGTCCACTCCATTTTTGTGCGGCAGCTCCGGCATCTTCAGTTTGTTGTAGCTCAATGTATTTTATTAAACCTTCATACGTTTGTGTGTAGTTTGACAAACTTAAAGTTTCATTTTTTATTATCAATCGTTCAGTTGTGCCATTAAGAATATCGTTAATGGCTTCTTCTCCGAGTTCTTTAATAGGAGTTTTTATCGTATGACCATATTTTTGGCATATTGCATCGATTTGCCAAAATATCATAGAGTTTTTGTATTTTCCTAATGGAATAATTCCCCCATCATATATTGATATACTATCATCGGGAATTATTTTATTCTGGTCGATTAAATTTACATTGCCCAACCCTTTGCAACATGGACATGCTCCTTGTGGAGAATTAAACGAGAAGTTATGTGGAGCAGGTTCTTTATAAGAGATACCACTGATATGGTCCATTAACATTTGGCTATAATGAAAGATTTTATCGTCTTCTACATCATATACCATTAATTGTTTCCCACCTTGTTTTAAGGCAGTGGATATTGTTTTTTTTAGTCGGGCTTCATCTTTGTTTGATGCACGAAGTCGGTCGATTACCAATTCAATAGAGTGATTTTTATAACGATCAACTTTCATTCCCAAAGTTATCTCTTGAATAACATTGTCAATACGAACAGTTAGGTAACCTTTTTTTCGTAACTGTTCAAATAATTCTTTATAATGGCCTTTCCTGTTTTTGACAATTGGAGCAAGAATATAAATTTTTCGACCGTCAAATTTATCAAGTATTAAATCGTATATTTTTTCTTCGGTGTATTTAATCATTGGTTCCCCCGAAATATAGCTTCGTGCTACTCCTACACGAGCATATAATAATCTGAGGAAGTCATAAATTTCGGTTGTAGTTCCGATTGTGCTTCGAGGGTTCTTATTTACTGTTTTTTGCTCAATAGCGATAACCGGACTTAAGCCCGAAATATAATCAACATCGGGGCGTTCGAGAGAACCGAGCATATTACGAGCATAACTTGAAAATGTTTCGATATATCTGCGTTGTCCTTCGGCATATATTGTGTCAAATGCCAATGATGATTTGCCACTACCACTTAATCCGGTAATTACCGTTAATTTATTGTGGGGAATAGAAACATCTATGTTCTTCAAATTGTGAACACGAGCCCCAACAACCGTAAGACTATCAACAAATTCATCATCTGTTTTCTTATCAACTGACATGGCGTTTTTCAACTGTATTATTTGTTTAACCAATTTGGATTATATACCGATTTTTTTTGAGAAGAGCGATATAGTGACTCTTTTTGAGGAATTTTTATTTTATATGTTTTGCCCGATTTATTAATAAAATGTTTTGCTTGAATCCATGGATTTTGCTCGCGAAGTTGGGCGAATGTGATGCCATGCTCTTTAGCCCATGTAGGCCAATCTTCAATAGGCGTATTTATTTCAACAACATCGCATTCAACAGGATAATAGAGTTGGCTTTCTGTGATATAAAATCCATATTTTTGAGGATTCTCGATTATAAGTTTATATGCAAGAATGCGAAACATATATCGAGAAGTCTCTGAATTGAGATGTAAATCAAAAGCCGATGATACTTGTTGCTTAGCAAGCTCCGATGTGATCCTGCCATTACCTGCGTTATATGCACATGCAACCGACTCCCAGTTACCATATTTTTCGTATGATTCTTTTAAGTATTTGCATGCGGCAACGGTAGCTTTTTCAAGATTTAATCGTTCATCGACATAGTCATTAATCTCAAGCCCGTATAATTTGCCGGTGGCAGGAATAAATTGCCATATTCCGGCGGCTTTAGCGGGAGAATAAGCTCTTGCGTCAAGCATGCTTTCAGTACAAGCAAGGTATAAGAAATCTAAAGGAAGACCGTTTTCTTTTAATATTGGAGCTAATAATGGGAAAAGTCGATTAGCTCGTTTGATAACCAATAACGTGTTGCCATGAGTATAAGAAAGAGATGTTAACTCTCGATCAAGTCGCTCATACATATCTATACGGTCAAAATCTATTTTTTGTCCGGCAAATGTTATGGATTTGGGAATTATAGGATTAACTACTTTTGAGAATTTAGGAGTGTCTTGTGCAAAACATGAAAGAGTTGCGAAAATTAATATTATTGAAATATATATATTTTTCATTGATGTTTTATACTATGTTTATTTTGAGTTTGAGGCATTTGTGTAGTTTATGATATTAATGTCTCCACTTAGTTTATAAGCTTTGCCATCAGCTCCTTGTGCGTTTATTACGTAATAATAAACTCCTGCCGAAACGAATTTGCCATTATATTTGCCGTCCCAACCTTGTGATGGATCATTAAGTTGTGCGACCTTTACACCCCAACGGTTGAATATGTGGCATTCAAATGATGTGATTGATTTATAACTAACTTTCCACTCATCGTTAACACCTTCCGATGCGTTTGGCGAAAAGACGTTAGGACATTCAAGACGTGATTCTCCCACAAACACTGTGTATGTATCGCTAACGTAATCGCACGAACCACTTGCATTGCTCGCCATGAATCTCACGTATGTTGTGCCATGTTCGTCAAATGTATATGTGGTTATGGGGTCATTAATTCGCATTGTTATGTTTTCAAACCCTTCGTCTGTTGCCATCTGCCATTCTTTATATACAACTGCATCGCTGCATATTGCCTTAAATTCAATTTCACAAGGAGCCGAGCCACCAAGGGTTGTTTCCTCTTTTTGTTCATTCTCAACTTCTCTTGCAGTTTGAGTCGCTGATGTTTTTGCTTCGACCGTAGGAGTATTGTAATAGTCGCTTGCAATGGATTTTTCCATACCCCATTGTCTTAGGTATTTATCGCCATGTAATGTAAATTCAGTGTTGCAGAGGGGAGAAGTTGTGCGAAATGTTGAGTTTAAGTATGGGAATGATTCTTCTACTAATGTTTGTTCGTATGACTCGGATTCCTCGTTGTAAGACAACGAATAATAATTTAATTTTATATCGCGGTCTAATTCTTTGGCTTGTCCGTTTATTGTATAATAAATAATGCGATTGGCATTTCCGTTAAATAGCAGTTCAGTCATATCGCAATCTTGTTCGGGCCAGAAACCCAATGAAGATAAATGTAATTGATGAGCCGAATAATCTACAACCCAGCAATAATATCTATTAGTGCCTTCTTCAATAATATACCCCATATCTCCTTTGCCTGTGATATTTAGAGTATATGATTTCCCATTTTGTGTCACTCCGGCAATCTCTTCGGCATATCCACCACCGAGATTACTATATTTATACCAAGTTACAGGGTTTGTAGTGGTAGCGGAATATGTCATTTTGACTCCGTTAAGACTATTTAGGATATAAATATCATTTAGTCCGGTCGCCGATTCGGGAGTTTCTGTGATAACTTTGTAAGTAGTGCCGGTAAATGAGATAGTAGCGTTAAGGGCAAAAATAGTAATAAGCGAAGATATAGTAACGATAATTCTAATCATGTGAAATTAATTTATTCGCAAATTTAATAAAATCACAAACGATAAGCAAGTGATAAAACTTCAATATTAGTTAAACGATATTATTTGCCATTTATTTCGAAGAATGTATCTTAATTCCCATTAATCACTCACACGTAGTCGTTATACTAATGTATCATATTTATGACGGAGTGAGAAATGAGATAAAAAGTATTTTATTATGTTTTATTAGATTTGTTTCGGTTGTTGAAAAAAATGTTGTAATTTCGCAAAGAGACTAATCTAAATTTTCTCAGCATAAAATAGCAAATGAATAAGATAAAGTTGTGGCTTTCAAAATTGTCTTTTCGCACAGGTGTAATTTTAATTATAATCTGTGTAATATGCTATATTATTTCGTTTGCTCAAATGTTATTGCCAATTAGTGCAACTGCTAAAGGGATATTTTGGTTTGTGTTTTTTGGTTTGGCTAAAACATTTCAATACGCAGGTATTGCTGTGTTAGGAGTGGAGGGAGTGAAACGAATAAAAAAATGGTGGAATAATATTAAAACAAATAAAAAATGAAACGTGTATTATTTATTTTAATGTCTTTGATGTGTTTGTCGCAATTAAATGCCGCAAATACACGCATATCGATTCTTCGCAAATCAAGTTCGGTAACTCACCAATGGATATATATGCCATCGGGCGAAACCATGACGCAAAATGGGCTTAAAAACAATCAATATACGTTGACACAATTGCCAAAAGCCACCTATATAGAATCAGAGTTGATTAATGTAGCCGGTTGTGATCTTGAAATGTCGGTGCGTTATTATGTATCAACAAAATCAACGCATTCGATAAAAATAGAATTGGTTGACAATAGTGATAATGTGGTATATTCATTTGAAAATGAAAAGCCTGAAGTTAATGCTTCAACAATGACAGTGGGAGATTATGCTACAATTGGTATATTAGATAATGTTAAACAGGTAAAAATAAGATTGTCATTGTCAAAAGCATATAATGAAATAGAGGCAATAGATATAGATGAATTGGAATTATATTCAAAAAATGGCACCGGTGTGGAATCTATTGCATGGGAGTCGTTTAATATTACAACTAACCATCAAGGGATAATTATTGATAGTGAGAAAGATTCAAGTGTTGAGGTTTATTCGTTGAGTGGAACTCTCATAAAAACAAATGCGATTCACACAGGGGTAAATCGCATTAATATTTCATCAGGATTTTATTTGCTAAATATAGGAGGTAAAGCCTATAAGGTAATAGTTCCTTAATCAATAAATCGAGAGGTTAGTTTGTCGTATGCGTCAATGCGACGGTCGCGTAGGAATGGCCACCATCGACGCACATTTTCAGAACGTTCCATGTCGACATCGATAATAGCGGTTGTTTCAGTATCAGTAGGGGCGTTGTATAAAAATTCGCCTTGTGGTCCGGCAACAAAACTGCTTCCCCAAAATTGAATGCCATTGGTGTTGCCCGATGGGTCTGGTTCATGTCCCACACGGTTTACTGATATAACAGGAAGCCCATTTGCAACGGCATGGGCACGTTGAATTGTAATCCATGCTTCACGTTGACGTGCTTGTTCTTCAGGGGTGTCGCTACTTTCCCAACCAATAGCAGTGGGGTATATTAAAACTTCAGCTCCACGCAAAGCCATTAGTCGTGCCGCTTCGGGATACCATTGGTCCCAACACACCAATACCCCAAGCCTACCTACCGAGGTTTCGATTGGCTCAAATCCTAAATCGCCCGGAGTGAAATAGAATTTTTCATAATATGCAGGGTCGTCGGGTATGTGCATTTTGCGATATTTGCCGGCGATAGAGCCGTCTTTTTCAAAAACAACGGCTGTGTTGTGGTATAGTCCGGGGGCACGGCGTTCAAAAAGTGATGTTACGATTACAACGCCAAGCTCTTTAGCGAGTGATGAATAAAAATTGGTTGTTTCCGATGGGATTGCAACGGCAAGGTTGCAATTGTCGGTTGATTCTACTTGGCAAAAGTATAATGAATCATGTAGCTCTTGGTTTATAATTAGTTTGGCTCCTTGAGAGGCTAACTCACGCATTTTTTGAGCTAAACGATTGCGATTGTCGGCAATGTCGGCAGTGTTGTGTTGTTGAATAATGCCGGTGCGTAATAACTTATTTGACATAGTTTATAATATTTCTTTAGGGAGTTGCATTGTAACGCAGTGTAGTGAGCCATGTTGCTTTATCAAGGCGTTACAATCAACTGTTATTATTTTGTGATTAGGGAATGCGATTTGCATTATTTGAGTAGCCAATAAATCTTTTTGTGGCTGATTATAAATAGGCATAATTACCGATTTATTCATTATGAGAAAATTGGCATAAGTGGCAGGAAGCCTATAACCATCTTCATCATAAATGGCATCGGGGAGAGGTAGTTCAATGAGATTAAAAGGATTGCCATCTTGTGTGGTAAATTGCATCAATTGATGTTTCATCGATTGCAAAGCCTCATAGTGAACGTCGGCTTCGTCATTTGTGCCAACATATACAATGGTATCGTTAGGGGCAATGCGAGCGAGTGTGTCGATGTGGCTATCGGTATCATCTCCTTCCAAAAATCCATAGTCGAGCCAAAGAATCTTTTTAACTCCAAACGTTGATGATAGAACTTGCTCAATCTCTTCCTTTGATAAATCTCCATTTCGATTAGGGGATAATAAACATTCCGACGTAGTGAGCAACAAACCATTCCCGTCGCTTTCAATCGAACCACCCTCAAGAGCAAATCCCATACAATTATTATATGTGCCTTTGATAGCCTTTTTTTCTATCATGGTTCGAGTGATGAGGTTGTCTTTGTTTGATGCGAATTTTAATCCCCAACCATTAAATTGGAAGTCATTGAGAATGAAATTACCCTCTTTATCGCATGTCGTGATTACTCCAAAATCGCGAGCCCATGTGTCGTTTGTTGGAATCTCGTAATATGTGATGAGCGATTTGTTAATGTGGTTTAAGTGCATCTTAGGGATTTCAATATCGGGAGCAACGATAATTACGTTAGTCTCTTGAGTAATCGCTTCAACGATGTTGATATAGCATTGTGTTACCTCTTCAAGCATGTAATCCCAATCGCTATTTTTATGGGGCCATGAAAGTAATATTGCCCCAAAAGACTCCCATTCGGCAGGTAATCGTAACATATTTATTGTTTCGTTATATTATTCATCAAAATCTTTTAGTGAATCCCATACTGAGTCTTGCGACATTTTATATTCATCACAATAGTCGAGAAATCCACTTTTTTCGCTGCTACCTACTGCATGGCACCATTCGCGATATTCTTCAAATAAAACATCATCATCTAAAAGCAGTTTTTTGAATTCAGCTTCAGCTATGTCAATGCTTCGATATTGTTCTAATAAGGAGTTAAATAAATGAGTAATATCGGTCATGATACAATGAATTTTAGTTTGATTAATAGATTTCAATTAATATTAATTGTTATGCAATGATTTATAGCAGTTTTATAGTTCAAATATAATCTAAAAACTCTAATTTCAATAATTCTAACTATGAAAAAAGAATTAAATTTATATATATTTGCAAATGTGTGCAATATTATTACCCTATGGTGTGCTTATATTTGCATAGAAAATAAAACTAACCACTAAAATTTTATCGTTATGACTGCGACAGAAAGAAGAGAATCAATAGTAATTACTCCTCATGTGATTAATACGATTAATGCACTTCCCGAAGAAGAACGAGTGGCTGTAGCTTCAGCTTTTATTGGAGAGATGATAATGGGTGTTGACGTAGAAGATTCGTTATCGCCAATTCAAATAATGTTGTATGCCGTAATAAAATCATACGTGCAACGTGATTCATATAAATATAATCAGGAACATTTGGCAGTTTGATAAACCATACCCCAATATACAAACCTTTATTATATAGCCAGAAGGCGAGAAGTTGATTGAAACTTCCCGCCTTCATTCTATTGTTAAATGTTTTATAGCAAAGAAACAGAACGGCGAATAAATGAATTTAGAGCTTCGCCTTTTAATAATCCATTGCCTAATAATGCAAGGTCAATCAATTGTTTAACAATTGGTTGATTTGAGGCATATTCCGATAAGATTTTTGTTTCATCTTCGCGAAGGGATTTTACAGCCTTTTCAAGTGTTGAGATATTTGCATTATCTTCGTCGCTTAAAGATTTATCTTTATTGGCATCGCGAATAGCTGTGATTTTTGCATTATTGTCGTTAATCGATTTAGTTACAGGTGCAACTTTGTCGGCAACTTCAGCATCGGCATTTTCGCGGATTTTTACGATAAGAGGATGCTCAGTGTTGACAATTAGGTTATAGCTATCGGGCATTTCACCATAGAAATTCATGCCGGGTTGGAATGCTGCCATCTCTTTCATGCGTCGCATATATTCGTTTTGAGTAATGATAATGGGAGCATCTGTTGCACTAATTGCCTCAAACGTAATAATGAACTGAGCATTGTCAACTGTTGGAATTTGAGAGTTGAAAACGCCGGTCAACATATTGCGTTGGTCGGTGGTGAGAAGAACCTCTTTTTTATTTTCTTTGCGAATGAGATTATCTATTACATCGCTGTCAACACGCACAAATTGTGATTTCTCGATTTGTTGTTCAAGCAAGCCGATGAAGTGGCAGTCGAGTTGACCATCCATCAATAACACATTGTACCCTTTTTCGGTTGCAGCATTAATATAAGTATATTGAGCAACGGGGTCGGTGGTATATAGATGGATTAGATTTCCATCTTTGTCGGTTTGAGACGCTTCGATGAGTTGTTTGTATTCTTCGAGAGTGAAATATTTTCCTTCAGTATCTTTGAGAAGAGTAAATTTCTTGCCTGCTTCGCGGAATTTTTCATCGCTCAACATGCCATACTCGATGAATATTTTAATGTCGTCCCATTTTTTTTCAAATTCAGCTCTGTCTGCTTTGAAAATTTCTTCAAGACGTGAAGATACTTTTTTAGTGATGTAGGTAGATATTTTCTTAACAGCAGCATCACTTTGAAGATATGAACGTGATACATTTAGAGGAATATCGGGAGAATCGATAATCCCTTGGAGAAGCATTAAAAACTCAGGGACAACACCTTCAACTGAGTCGGTAACAAATACTTGGTTGCAATATAGTTGAATGCGGTTTTTGTTAATATCGAAGTTGTTTTTGATTTTTGGGAAGAACATTATACCGGTTAGTGTAAATGGGTAATCAACATTTAAGTGAATCCAAAATAGTGGATCGTCTTGACCGGGATATAGCTCATGGTAGAAGTTCAGATAGTCTTCATCTTTTAGTTCTGTTGGTTTTTTCATCCATGCAGGAGAAGTTTCGTTGATTACTTTATCTTTGTCGGTATCAACATATTTGCCATCTTTCCATTCTTGTTCTTTACCTGAAATTACAGGGACAGGAAGGAAACGGCAATATTTCTTTAATAAAGTGTCAATGCGTGATTGTTCAAGGAAATCTTTGTTATCATCGTCAATATATAGAACGATGTCAGTGCCTCGAGAGTCTTTTTCAATTTCTTCCATTGAATATTCGGGAGAACCATCACATTCCCATTTTACAGCTTTTGAACCGTCGATATATGATAGAGAACGAATTTCTACTTTCTTGGCTACCATGAATGCAGAATAGAAACCTAACCCGAAGTGTCCGATTATTGCGTTGGCATTATCTTTATATTTTTCAAGAAATTCTTCGGCACCCGAAAATGCGATTTGATTGATATATTTATCTATATCTTCAGCAGTCATACCTATGCCTCGGTCGCTAATGGTTAGTGTGCCTTTGTTTTTATCGGCTGTAATCTTAACATTAAGCTCTCCTAATTCACCCTTGTATTCGCCACATGATGACAATGTTTTTAATTTTTGAGTTGCGTCAATGGCGTTTGATACAAGTTCGCGTAGAAATATTTCGTGGTCGCTATAAAGAAATTTTTTGATGACGGGGAAAATGTTTTCGGTTGTAACCCCAATATTTCCTTTTTTCATGTTTATTTATTTTATGTTATGAATTTATTGTTATTTGTTGTTATTTATTATGCGAGTTGATATTTTATCGATTTCCTTGTTGTAATCAAACTCAAGAGTGTCTCCGGGTGAAATGGATTCGCTGATAATCAATTCGGCTAATTCATCTTCAAGATATTTTTGAATAGCTCGTTTTAATGGTCTTGCTCCATATTGTACATCATAACCTTTTTCGGCTATGAATGTTTTTGCTGCATCTGTTATAGTTAGGCTATATCCAAGGGAGTCAAGGCGATTGATGAATCCGGCAAGTTCAATATCTATGATTTTGAATATTGCTTCTTTATCAAGAGAATCAAACATTATAATGTCGTCAATTCTGTTCAAAAATTCGGGAGAAAAAGCTTTATTTAGTGCTTTTTGTAATACTCCGTGGGTATATTCTTTGTCGATGGCTTTAGTTGAGAAGCCAATGCCTGAGCCAAACTCTTTTAATTGGCGAGTGCCGATATTTGAGGTCATTATTATTATAGTGTTTTTGAAATCCACTTTACGACCATAACTATCGGTTAATCTACCTTCGTCCATTACTTGTAGTAAGATGTTGAATACATCGGTGTGGGCTTTCTCGATTTCATCAAGAAGCACTACAGAGTAGGGGCGACGTCGCACCTTTTCGGTCAACTGTCCACCTTCTTCATATCCCACATATCCCGGAGGTGCTCCTACAAGACGTGAAACTGTGAATTTTTCCATAAATTCACTCATATCCACTCTGATAAGAGTGTCTGCCGAATCAAATAAATATTCAGAGAGTTTTTTAGCCAAATGAGTTTTACCAACTCCGGTTGGTCCTAAAAACAGAAATGTTCCAATAGGTTTATTGGGATCTTTCAAGCCTATGCGATTGCGTTGAATGGCTTTAACAATTTTGTCAATGGCATTATCTTGCCCAATAATATCATTTTTTAATATTGGAGCCATTTCAAGAAGTCGTTTTCCCTCGGCTTGTGCAATCCGTTGAACGGGAACACCTGTCATCATTGCAACCACTTCGGCAACTTTATCTTCATCGACTGTTTCTCTCTTTTTATTAAGCTTTTCTAACCAACTTTGTTTCGCATCATCTAATTGAAGTTTTAGTTGATGCTCTTTGTCGCGAAATGATGCGGCACTTTCAAAATTTTGAGCTTGTGCCGCTTTTAATTTTAGTTGAGATGTTTCATTGATTGCAACCTCTAAATCTTCAATCTCTTTAGGAGCTGCGATATTTGTAACATGAACTCTTGAGCCGGCTTCATCAAGGGCATCAATGGCCTTGTCGGGAAAATTACGGTCGCTAACATAACGTTGAGTTAGTTTTACGCATGCGTCAAGAGCTTCGGGGGTGAAATTCACATTATGATGCTCCTCATATTTTTCTTTAATATTGTTGAGGATTTGTAGCGTTTCTTCAGCCGATGTCGGTTCTACGATTACTTTTTGAAACCTGCGTTCTAATGCACCGTCTTTTTCGATATTTTTTCGATATTCATCTAATGTTGTAGCCCCAATACATTGGATTTCTCCTCGAGCTAATGCTGGTTTAAGCATGTTGGCAGCGTCCATTGTGCCTTGTGCATTTCCGGCACCAACAATAGTGTGTAGCTCATCGATAAATAAAATTATATCTTTGTTTTTTGACAACTCGTCGAGTATTGCTTTTATTCGTTCTTCAAATTGTCCTCTGAATTTTGTCCCTGCAACAATTGATGCCATGTCAAGAGCTATTACGCGTTTATCAAATAAAAGTCGGGAAACTTTACGTTGAACAATACGTAGAGCTAAACCCTCAACGATAGCCGATTTACCTACACCGGGTTCGCCAATTAATACTGGATTGTTTTTCTTTCTACGACTTAATATTTGGGCAATACGCTCTATTTCGACATCTCGACCAATTACCGGATCAAGTTTGTTTTCTTCGGCGGCTCGAGTCATGTCAATGCCATACTTATCGAGAACAGGAGTGTCATTCCCTTTTTTCGACATTGTTTTGGTCGTTTCTTTTTTTGCTGATTGGTAATCATGCGAATCATGTGCCATAATGTCATCTTCTTCGAAGTCGTCATCGGTAAAACCGGCTCCGGCAAAAGGTGTCTCGGTGATGTTTTTTAGTTGTTCATGTAGGCGTTCGTAATTAATGCCGGCATTTAAAAAGTTTTGAATAAAATCCATATTGATAATTTCAGCGTTATGAAAAAGTGCCAGTAGCAAATGTTCAGCATCAACACTTTCGCTTCCTAACATTCGTGCTTCTAATGCACTAAGTTTTATAACTCTTTCGGTATAAGCATTTGCAAATATATTCTTGGAAGAATAGTCGGTTGTGTTGTTAAATGATTTTTTGTCAAGTTCTTCACGAAGCAAGTCTATAGGAGCCTCCTTTGTTAGGGATTCCATTAATTTTAACGTGCGAGATGAAGATTTGTCGGATAACGCGAGTAAGAGATGCACCGGCTCTATTTCAGAGCTTTGGTGTCTTATCGCTTCGTTGCGACTATTCTCAAGAACTAATTTATATTCAGCTGTAAATTTTGTGTTCATTTAAGAAAATGTATCAATAAATTATGATGACTATATATTCATAATGCAATTATTGTGCCAAAGATATTGTGCAAATTCCTAATAGAATTAATTGTAAAATTAAAAAATCAAAAGAATCGTTGAAAATTTAATTTTTCGCTAAAAAAATTGTATCTTTGTATGATTATTTTAATGTAAATTAAACCGAGGACGGCTGGTTGCAGTCTAATCGGCAATGTTTGACTAATTAACACATCATTATAACAAAATGTTGGAACAAGATCGAATATTAAAGATCAATATCGAAAACGAAATGAAGTCGGCATATATCGACTATTCGATGTCGGTTATTGTGTCGCGTGCTCTCCCTGATGTTAGAGATGGTTTGAAACCAGTGCATCGTAGAGTGCTTTATGGTATGAATGAAATGGGTAATACATCAGACCACCCTCACAAGAAATCTGCAAACTGTGTGGGAGAGGTAATGGGTAAGTATCACCCTCATGGCGACTCATCAATTTATGGCACAGTTGTGCGTTTGGCTCAACCTTGGGCATTGCGTTACACTCTTGTTGATGGGCATGGTAACTTTGGCTCGGTTGACGGTGATAGTGCGGCTGCTATGCGTTACACTGAAGTGCGTTTGGATAAGATTGGAGAAGAAATGCTTCAAGATATTGAAGCCGACACCGTAGATTTTCAACCAAATTATGACAACTCTCGCAAGGAGCCAACCGTATTGCCAACACGTATTCCAAATCTATTGATAAATGGTGCTTCGGGAATTGCGGTGGGTATGGCAACAAATATGCCTCCTCACAACTTGACAGAGTCAATCAATGCGTGTGTGGCATTAGTTGATAATCCAGAATTAACTATTCCGGAATTGATGCAATATATTAAAGCCCCCGATTTCCCAACAGGAGGCACGATATATGGTTATAATGGAGTCAAAGATGCTTACGAAACAGGTCGTGGTCGCATTTTAATTCGTGCTAAAGCTGAAATCGAAAGTGATGCTAACCATGAGGATATTATCGTAACAGAAATTCCTTATAACGTCAACAAGGCTGAATTAATTAAATATATTGCTGAGCTTGTTAATGAAAAGAAGATTGATGGCATTGCCGATCTAAACGACGAAAGTAACTATAAGGGTATGCGTATCGTTATTCGTTTGAAAAGCGATGCAAATGCCAACGTTGTGCTAAACAAATTATATAAGATGACTCAAATGCAAGCATCATTCAGTGTGAATAACGTTGCATTGGTAAATGGTCGTCCCAAATTGTTGAACCTAAAAGAATTGCTTCAATCATTTGTTGACCATCGTCATGATGTTGTGATTCGTCGCACAAAATTCCAACTTGGAAAAGCTCAAGAACGTGCTCACATTTTGCAAGGTTTGATTATTGCATCTCAAAATATTGATGAGGTAATACATATTATTCGTTCTTCGGCTAATACCGACGAGGCAAAAGCTCGATTGAGTGAGCGTTTTGAATTGACCGATGCTCAAACAACGGCTATCGTAGAAATGCGTTTGAAGCAACTCACCGGTCTTGAACAAGATAAACTGACACAAGCTTATGAGGAAATTTTGCAATTAATCGCAAGTTTGGAAGAAATTCTAAACAATGATGCAGTTTGTCGAAATCTAATCAAAGAAGAGCTTCTTGAGATACGTGATAAATATGGCGATGAACGTCGTACTGAAATTGATTATACTGCAGGCGACTTCAATGCTGAAGATTTCTATGCCGATGATGAAATGATTATTACAATTTCTCATCTTGGATATATCAAACGTACTCCATTAACCGAGTTTAGAGCTCAAAATCGTGGTGGGGTAGGAGCTAAAGGTAGTGATACTCGTGATGAAGACTTTATTGAACATATATATCCTGCGTCAATGCACAATTATATGTTGTTCTTCACTCAAAAAGGACGTTGCTACTGGTTGAAAGTTTATGATATTCCAGAAGGTACTAAGAATTCAAAAGGTCGAGCAATTCAAAACTTGCTTAATATTGAGTCAGATGATGCAGTGAAAGCATTTATTCGCATCAAAGCTCTTGGCGATAGTGAGTTTGTGAATAGTCATAACTTGATTTTCTGCACAAAGAACGGTATCATAAAGAAAACAAAACTTGAAGCATATTCTCGTCCTCGAGCAAATGGTGTAAATGCAATTATTATTCGCGAAGATGATCAATTGTTACAAGTTGAATTGACAGATGGCAATTCAGAAATTCTTATTGCAAATCGCAATGGTCGTGCTATCCGTTTCCACGAAAGTAAAGTGCGTGAAATGGGACGTATGTCAACAGGAGTTCGTGGAATGACTCTTGATGGTGGCAATGACGAGGTTATTGGAATGATTTGCATGAATGCCGATTCGGAAAACAATGTCATGGTACTTTCTGAAAATGGTTATGGCAAACGTTCGCTCCTTGAAGATTATCGCATCACAAACCGTGGTGGCAAAGGTGTTAAAACAATGAATGTTACCGAAAAAACCGGAGCCCTTGTTGCGATTAAGAGTGTTAATGATGAAAACGATTTGGTAATCATTAATAAGTCGGGTATAACATTGCGTATTCATGTTGCTGATTTCCGAGTGATGGGACGTGCAACTCAAGGCGTAAGAGTTATTAACCTTGAAAAACGTAATGATTCAATAGCTTCGGTATGCTCTGTTGATACCGACCCTGAAGAAGAGGTCGAACAAGTTGATGGCGAAGTTTTGGAAGGTCCGGTTTTAGATGACGAAGTAGAAGAAACAAACACACCTGACGAACCTCAAGAAGAAGTAGAAGCATAATATTAACAACTTAAATACAATAAATTATGAAAAAAAATAGTATTTTAGGCTTGTGTCTTGTTGCCGCAATGTCAATGTCGGCACAAAAGAGCCTCATGAAAGAAGTTGAAAATACTGTAAAAAGTGGTAACTTTGATTATCCTACAGTAAAAGCTCAAATTGATGAAATTACAGCTAATCCCGAAACAAAAGATGATGTAAAAGCATGGATGCTTGGAGGTAATGCTGCTTTTGCTCATTACGATGCTTTGTTCTTGAAAGTACAAATGGGTCAAGAAGTAGATAAAAAAGAAATTGGTAATGCTATGATTGACGGCTATGAATATATGATTAAAGCATTGCCTCTTGATACTGTAATTAATGAGAAAGGAAAAGTTAAGGCAAAAGAATCAAAGAAAATCTTAAAATCAATCGCTGAAAACTATAGCCATTATAACAATGCTGGTATTTTCTTGTGGGAAGCTCAAGACTATGCAGGTGCATACAAAGCTTGGGATATTTATGTAAATCTTCCCGAAGATTCTCGTATGCAAGTTGTAGGTTTGAAGGCTGATGCTGATTCTATCGTTTCTCAAATCATCTTTAACCAGGCTCTTGCTGCATGGCAAATCAATGACTTGGAAAACGCTCTTGTGGTTTTTGAAAAGGCTTATAATAAAGGTTACCAAAAGAAAAACTTGTTTGACTATGCAATTGCAGTAGCAACTCAAGCTAAGAAAAATAATGTAGCTGCTGATTATGCTAAAAAAGCTTATCCATTATACGGAAACGAAGATCCTGTATATTTGCAAGTGATTGTAAATGATTATCTTGAAAAGAAAGACTTCGCTAATGCAAAAGATTTCTTGAACGGATTGCTTGCAACTAATCCTAATAGTGCTCAATATAACGACTTAATGGGTGTATTGTTGGAGAATGAAGGTAATCAAGAAACTGCATTGGAATCTTATAAAAAAGCTGTTGAGTTAGATGCAAATCTTGCTATTGCTCGTTTCCACTTGGGTAACTTGATGTATAATAAAGCATACTCTATCGATAATGAAGCGTCAAGCAAATCACAAGCCGAATATGAAAAAATTCGTAAAGAACAAACTGAGCCACTTCTTCGTGAAGCTGCAGCACAATTAGAAGAAGCATACAATCTTGACGAACAAAACATGGGCGATGCGTTGAAACACTTAAAGAATATTTACTATATTCTTGGTGATGAAGAAAATCTTAATCGTGTCAATTTGATGTAATTAAGTTTTTGTAATAAAATAAATTGAGAACTGAGCTAAATTTTTAGCTCAGTTCTTTTTTATAGCAACGCAAATTCCGTTATGGACGATATTGCATTTTATACCAAAAGAATTTTATGGCACAGCAATAATTATTTGTAGTTTATACTATCCACTTTAGATGCTTATTGCTTCGGCTGTCCGATAAAATATGGATTTTACCCATGGTTATAATGTCGTATGTAAAAACCAAATAAACACTAAGGGCTGAATCCTGCAAATAGAATCAGCCCCTTATAAGCTTAAAAAGTTTTATCAGTAGTTATAATATAACTATTTAAGATTAAATGCCAAGGTCTTTTTTGATAAGAGCAATTTTTGCATCAGCATCGGCGATGGCTTTGTCATATTCTGCACCATTTGCCATTTGACCTTTCACTTCAACATAGAATTTAATCTTAGGCTCAGTACCAGAAGGACGGACAGAAATTTTTGTGCCGTCTTCGGTAAAGAATTGAAGCACATTTGAAGTTGTTGGCATATCCATTTTTTCTACTTTGCCGGCTTTCACATCAGTGAGATTGAGAGAGTCGTAATCTTTTATTATTACAACGTTGCTGCCACCAAGAGATTTAGGAGGATTAGAACGGAAGTTTTTCATCATAGCAACGATTTCTTCGGCACCACTCTTACCTTGACGTACAACTGAGATTCCTTCTTCACGAGAGAATCCATATTTAATATAGATGTCTTGAAGCATTTGGAGGAAGTCCATGCCTTTGTCTTTAGCCCAAGCTGCAGCTTCTGCCATAAGAGAAACAGCTGAAACGGCATCTTTGTCGCGAGCGAAATCTTCGGCAAGGAAGCCATAGCTTTCTTCGGCTCCACCAAGATAACGGCAAGTTCCTTCGTTTTCACGAATTACCGATGCAATCCATTTGAAGCCGGTGTAGCAGTCATACATTTTGATGTTGTTTGCATCGGCAATAGATTTGATAGTCTCGGTGGTAACAATTGTTTTTACAATATATTCTTTACCGGTGAGGCGACCAAGCTCAGCATTGCGAGTCATCAAATAGTAAAGAAGAATCATTGCGATTTGGTTACCATTGATGAGTACATATTCGCCTTTGTTGTCGCGAATTACGCAACCAACGCGGTCGGCATCGGGGTCTGATGCCATAACTAAATCAGCACCAACTTCTTTAGCTTTGGCGATAGCCATAGCCATAGCAGATGGGTTTTCAGGGTTTGGAGATTCTACGGTTGGGAAATCTCCACTTGGTACATCTTGTTCAGGAACGTGAATGATGTTGGTAAAACCATAATTTTTCAATGATGCAGGAATTAATTCAACACCTGTTCCATGAATAGGGGTATATACGATTTTTAGGTCGCTATTGTTTTTGATAGCTTCAGGACTTAATGAAAGCTCTTTAATTGCAGCAAGGAACGCATCGTCAACTTCTTTGCCGATAATTTCGATTAATTCAGGATTACCTTCAAATTTAATGCTTTCAGCCCCTTTGATTTTATTTACGTTATTTATGATGTTTACATCGTGAGGAGCAATGATTTGTGCTCCATCAGCCCAATATGCTTTATAGCCGTTATATTCTTTGGGGTTGTGTGATGCAGTGATGTTTACACCACTTTGGCAACCGAGATGACGGATAGCAAATGATAGTTCGGGAGTAGGGCGGAAACTGTCGAAAAGGTACGCTTTGATGCCGTTGGCAGAAAGAACGTTGGCAACAACTTCGGCAAATTTGCGAGAGTTGTTACGCACATCGTGAGCCACAGCTACTTTGATTTGCTCAAGGTCGGCAAATGCTTCTTTAAGATAATTAGCAAGACCTTGTGTCGCTGCACCAACTGTGTATATGTTCATGCGATTGCACCCGGCACCCATAATGCCACGTAAACCACCTGTGCCAAATTCAAGGTCGCGATAGAAACATTCGATAAGTTCGGTTTTGTCTTCAGCGTCGAGCATACGTTTTACCTCAGCACGAGTTTCGGCATCGTAAGCATCTCCGAGCCAGGTTTGAGCTTTCTCGGTTACTGATTTCAATAATTCTTCATTTTCCATAATTGAGATATTTTATTTTGTTGTTAATTATCAAATTAAGGTGTATTATTTCATCAATATACAAAGATAATTGATTAGATTGTGAATTACAAATTATATTTTGTTTACCAATAAAATTTGTTCGTAATTTGTTGCTCATTGCCACAATTATCTGTTGCTTTGATTGTAATAATATGATCCTTACCTTGTTTTATCGTTTTGGGGTCAATGCGATAGGAGATTATCGCATTTTTGCTATCTAACTCAAACATCACCCATTTACCATCAATCTCTCCTCGGTAGCATTTTACCCCACTGAGGTTATCTGAAATGTGATATGATATGATTCCTGTTGATGCCCATTTATCTTCATTCCTTGGGGATAGTTTGGGGGCAGATTCGTCGGTAGTGATAGCATAGTTGCCAAAACGATTAACATAAGCTATAATCTTACTGTTTTTGTAAAGTGATTTGCATGCCGATTTATTGTTGCCATTGATTCTTACTATGCAGTATTGTTTTTTATTGATAATGTTGTCGTTGTCGAGGTCGATGGCAATGCGATAAGATCTGGCAATAGGTATTTCATCGTTGCCTATTGTGTATATAAGGGAATGATATTTTGTATTGCTATTACTTGAAACATCTACATTAACATCTTCATAAAGGCAACCTTTGAAGAATCGAATATTTATCCCTTTGTGGTTGATTGTGTCGTTATTGCTGAGGTGTGATATTAATTTCCCTTTGAGTAGAGGCTGTTTGATTGCTGATTTAGTGCCATGTATGGTAAACGAAACCGAATTCCTATTACTATATTCATCGCTCATTATAAATTCACAGTTGTAGTCTCGTTCTGAGTCAATATTTATAGCACCATTGATGAGTGTCGATTCTACTATACAACCTAATGGGCGAGATTGAGGAATGCGTGTGTGCATGTGCCATTGGTTATTGTCAATGAGATCCTTGTAGTTGACCAATGTATTTATTGCACGAGTGGCATTAAATTGAAAACGGTCAATGGTGCGTTTATATACTTCTTGTCCATCAATTTTGAGGGTGAGATATTTTACTCCATATATATTGAGAGTGTTTGTCATGTAGTCATTGGCATTTATAGCAGGATAAACTAATCCCCATGCGTTAAATTCTAACTTTTCAGAGTTGTCGATGCTAAGGTATGTGGCATTAGTGCTTCCATTTACTAATCCTTTTTGTTTGTCGGGGTAAAGTATGAGTTTGTGAGCCTTAGGTGCAACACTGTCAGCGATAAAATTTTTGAAATAGGGGAGAGGGTCAATGGCGTCGCCCGTTGCAGTGTGTCGCACTTCCATGTGAAGATGTGGCCCAAATGAATGACCGGAATTGCCACTTAATGCAATAATTTCGCCTTTTGAAACAGGAATGCTATCAGCAGGGAATTTAAGGTTTATAGCAAATGTTTCACGACGATATTGTTCGGCACGCACGATTGAATCAATTTTTGGTGCGTACTGTTCGATATGTGCATATACTGTAGTTAATCCATTAGAAGGGTGTGTAACATATATTGCTCTTCCATATCCACCTCCCGAAACGCTTATTTGAGATACATAACCACTTTCGGCACAATGTATTGGTTTTCTTGTTTCTCCTTGAGTTTTGAAATCAATTCCTGAGTGGAAATGATTGGCTCTTAGTTCTCCAAAATTGCCACTAAGCACTAATGGGAAGTCAAATGGTCTATGTAGTGAGGCAGTTGGCTCTGGAGCACGTTCGTTTAATGATTTGATTGAAATGTTAGAAAGTTGTTGTTCGTTCTCATTGTTACCGATTGATTGACAACCAACCAAAGCCAATGCGATGAATGATATTTTTGTGATTGAGTTATATAATGACATTAGTTCTATTATTTTTGCTGAAGTGCTTTTGATGCTAAAATCCCAAGAAAAATTGTTGTTGATGCGGTGCCGTCCATCGTAGGCTCATTGGTTGAGTAGTCGCTATAGTCGTCGTGATAAACAACTGTGGAATTTTGGAACTGAGCATATTTATCCTCATTTCGGAGATGAACACCTTTTAGAGAATTGAATATATTATAATATACTGGGCCATCAACAAGTCCACCGGTAACTTGAATTTGGTTGAGGTTAGTGAGGGCTGAGTGTGGGTCGTGAGGATAATCACCATCAATGGGAAGACCTACAATCATGCATTTGCCCCAAGGGTTCACACCAAATAACCAGTCGCGCATCGCAGTTTCCATTTCAATGAATTGGTTGTCGTTGGTATATTGTCGGTATGCCATAGCTTGTGTAATGAGTGCAACGGTCAGGTTATTTGAACACCAAATAAATGGTATTCCATTAAAAAATGTATTGTCTTTGCCTCGGTCATATACACGTTGTAATCCACTTTTTACATTACGATTAAATTCTTTCTCGATTTTATCGTTGTTGCATTGACTTAAAAGTATGTGTCCTAAATTATAGAATGGATACCACTGATAATGATGAGCAGAGTCGGCTCCCATCCATGGTGTTACCGGCTCTTGGCGACCATAGTCAACGGCATCATTAAGATATTTAGGGTTGTGAGTAGTAGCAAATTGTAAAATTGCTGCGAGTTCCAAGTCATCAACCCAATTGTCTTCTTCATAATAATATGGCGATGTACAAGGAGCTGTTTGACAGGCTCCGGGATTTGCTTTGGCTATATCGTAAGCTACTGAACTTCTACGCTTTAGTTCTTTTGCGAATGTGGGGTCGATTTTATCAAAAACAACGCCTCCAAGACTAAATGAAGAACTAAATTTAGCTACTGATGATGCTAAACCTTTACTGTCATTATAATTCCCCATTAAACCGTAAGGATAATCTGCACATGGATAAACAGGGCGTTGTTTACCTTCGCCCCAACCATAATCAACCTTGTCGTCGGCAGGAAGAACAGCCATGCGATGGTCGCGGTCATCAGCGATTTGATTAAGATAAAGAGTGTCGTTGGGATTCATTTTCATCAACCAGTTAAGTCCCCAACGAGCTTCATCAAGAATGTCGGCTATGCCATTACTGACATTGTTCCCATCTGAATCAAATTTATCGTCCCACACATTAGGATTAGTTAGATAAGCTACGAGCATTTGTGTTGTAGCGTTTGCACTGGTAGTGAGATATTGAAGATAGTCAGATGCATCGTGCCAACCTCCGGTTACATCGACGTATTTGCCATCGTTTTCACCACTTAGTACTAATATGCCGTCATGTTTATGACATGAATCTCTTAGTGATGGGTTATAGCCACATCGTTGTTGTCGCATATAATATAACGGGATTTCTTGGCAACCAGCATATACATTATTGCCAATGTTAATTATTGGAGATTCGCTATCGAGTCCGATTAATTTATATTCCCCAGGAGTAGATAGCGATGAGAAATATAATCGAGCACACATTTTCATCGGTTCCCATGCCGAGGTTATTTTAATAGAGTCAAGATTGAATCGTTCGTTGGTCGAAATATTAATAAGTGCAAAGTCATTGATGGTTAAATTCTCAATGGAATTGGGCATCATCGCTACAGCGACTTTGATGTCGTCCTCAAGATAACCAATCTGATTTACACGTAAATATACGTTGTTTGCAATCAAGGATATATTGAAAATATGTATAAAAGATAGTAGGGTGAAAATTTTTTTAATCATAATGTTATTTAGAGGGATAGATATAAATAAGTTTACTTACAAAGTTAATCAATATAAATTAAAACATCTGTTAAATGCTACAAAAATGCGTTGATGTATTAAACCAAATTGTCGGTTTTGAATCAATAAGGATATAAACCGGTTTTTAGACAATGAGAATTTACTAACTAAAATTATTATTGATTATGAAACGTAGAATATTAAGTATCGCATTTGTTGCAATTTCAACCATATTGTTTACTTCAGTAGCTCAAAATGAGAGTAAGTCATCTCAAGAAAAATGCAAAAAAGAATGTTGCAAAGAGCACGAAATGAAAATAGGAAAACGTTCGAAAGCTCCTCAATTTAATCCCTTTGAAGGAATTGAGTTGACTGAAGTGCAAAAAGAGCAATTAAAAACTAAGACAAAGGCATGTAATGCTGAAAGAAAGAAAATGAAACAGGCTAAAAAAGAAAGATTTGAGGCTGAACGAAAAAATTATAAAGAGATGGGGAGAAAACATCTTGATGATATTAAGCAAATATTAACTCCTGAACAATATGTGAAATATCTTGAGAATATTGTTATTAATCACCCTCCAAAACATAAAGGTCCGAAATCTCATTGCTTTCATAAAAAA
The DNA here is from genome assembly GCA_904502025.1 of uncultured Muribaculaceae bacterium. GTDB lineage: Bacteria > Bacteroidota > Bacteroidia > Bacteroidales > Muribaculaceae > RGIG4079. The sequence continues at coordinate 32,550 of CAJGDJ010000003.1, read as the reverse complement.
GAATGTGCTAACTGAGATAGTATGTCTCGAAAAGATATGAAATAATGCGTTAAATAGAATTAGAGTGTGAAATATATGTAAAAATACAGTTCAAAGTTGTTCGTTTGTGCCTAAATTCTATATATTTGCAGTTAGAATAAGATTAAATGTATAACAAAAAACTATTAGAAAATTATGAAAAAAGCAATTTTGTGTTTGGCAATAGCATTTGTTGCATCATGTTCATTCTCAATGGTGGCACAATGCCCAAAGGACGCTAAATGTCCAAAGACTGAACAATGTGAGGTAAAGAAAGAATGTAAAAAAGATTGTGCAAAAAAATGCGATAAGAAAAAAGAATGTACAAAGAAATGCGAGAATAAATGTGCAAAGAAGTGTGATAAAAATAAAAATTGCACAAAGAAATGCGAAATGAAAAAGAACGCATGCAAAAAAGAATGTAAAGAATCATGCAAATAATATTTTCTTGATATGTGCATTGAAAGAGGTTGCTAAAAGGCAATCTCTTTCTTCTATATGCCCAATAAGCCAGATTTTGGCATCATTACCGGAGAAATAAATATGAAAAAAGGTTGCATTAAGCAACCTTTTTTCGTAAATAGGATATGTTTTGTGTGATTATACCCAACGAGTATAAGCGAAGTCTTGACGGTGAGGAAGTTCTGCATTCTTTGGATAGATACGATATGCAAAGCGGAATACACCGGCATCTGTAAGAGTGCTTTTGAGTTCGTAAGTGAGGACATTACCTTCTTCCTTAACAACTTCAAAGTCAATTTTATTATAGAGCTTGTCTTCGCCGTTTTCTGTTTTGTAGATTACGTTTTCAATTGCAAGATCTTTGCCTAAACCATTAGTGTCAACGATGATTTTTACGCTGTATGGTTGACCGGTAACAGTATTATTTCCGCTATCTTCAGTTATAACGTCAAATACTTTAATGCCGTCCCAAGCAGCTGCAACTTTTTCTTTCCAAGCAACGATGTCTTTTGCAAGAGCATAACCGTTTTCAGCAAGACGAGTTGTGCGTGCAGCTTCTTTGTTATAGAAACGGTCGATGTAATCGTCAATCATACGTTTCATAGTGAAGTTAGGAGCGATGTCACCGATAGACCCCTTGATGTATTGAATCCACTCAGGAGAGTAGCCTTTTGAGTTTTTAGCGAAATACAATGGAATGATTTCGTTTTCAAGCATTGAGTAGATTGTTGCTGCATCAAGTTTATCTTGTTGAGCTTGATCAGTATAAGTGCGTTTGTCGGTCAATGCCCATCCTGCTTTTTCGTTGAAACGATAACCTTCATACCACCATCCATCAAGAACCGAGAAGTTAAGCACACCGTTCATTTCAGCCTTTTCGCCTGAAGTACCAGATGCTTCAAGAGGGCGAGTAGGAGTATTTAGCCAGATGTCAACACCGGTAACAAGACGTTTTGCTACAATCATGTTGTAGTCTTCAAGGAAGATAATCTTACCAAGGAATTGAGGCATGCGAGAGATTTCCATGATGCGTTTGATGAGACCTTGGCCTGCACCATCGGCTGGGTGAGCTTTTCCTGAGAATACGAATTGTACAGGGAATTGTTCGTTGTTTACAATCTTAGCAAGACGATCGAGGTCGGTAAACAATAGGTGAGCACGTTTATATGTCGCAAAACGGCGAGCGAAACCAATGATAAGTGCATTAGGATTGATTTTTTCAACGATGCTCATTACTGCTTGAGGATCACCTTGGTTAGCCAACCATTTTTCTTTGAAATCACGTTTAACGAAGTTGATAAACTTGTTTTTCAAAGTCATACGCATGTTCCAAATTTCTTCATCTTTAACTTTGAAGATACCTTTCCATGCTTCAGGATTGCTTTGGTCTTCAAATACTTGAGCACCAAGTTTCTCGGTGTAGAATTCTTTCCATTCCGAAGCTGCCCAAGTTGGCATGTGAACACCATTGGTAACATAACCAACGTGTGATTCTTCCCAGCTATAGCCTTTCCAAATACCTGCAAACATTTTCTTAGAAACTTCTCCGTGCAACCAACTCACACCATTTGCTTCTTGGCAAGTGTTGAGAGCAAATACGCTCATTGAGAAACGTTCGTTTGTATTTGGGTTTTCGCGACCCATGTTGATTAGGTCGTTCCAACTAATACCGAGTTTTGCAGGATATTCACCCATATATTTGCCAAATAAACCTTCATCGAAATAGTCGTGTCCGGCAGGTACTGGGGTGTGAACTGTATAAAGAGATGACGCACGAACCATTTCAAGTGCTACGTTGAAATCAAGATGTTCTTCTTGAACATAATCAACAAGACGTTGTAGGTTCAAAAGAGCAGCATGACCTTCATTGCAGTGGTAAAGTTGAGTTTTGATGCCAAGTTTTTTCAACATCAATACACCACCGATACCGAGTAGATATTCTTGTTTGATGCGGTTTTCCCAGTCGCCACCATAAAGTTGGTGAGTGATAGGACGGTCAAACTCGCTATTCATATCAAAGTCGGTGTCGAGTAGATACAATTTCATGCGACCTACGTTTACTCGCCAAATGTGTGAGTAAATGATACGTCCGGGATATGGAACTTCAAGGATAACAGGTTTGCCGTTTTTGTCACAAACTTGTTCGATAGGAAGTTGGTTGAAGTTTTGAGGTTCGTAGTTGGCAATTTGTTGACCATCAACCGAAAGGCTTTGAGTGAAATAGCCATGACGATAAAGGAAACCAACTGCTGTCATGTCGATGCAACTATCAGATGCTTCTTTAATATAGTCTCCGGCAAGAACTCCAAGCCCCCCTGAATATATTTTCAAACAATTGCAAAGACCATATTCCATAGAGAAGTATGAAATAGATGGAACGTCTTTACGCATTGGTTTTTTCATATATTCTTTGAAATCGGCATACACTTTTTTAATTGTAGCCATCATTTCTTTATCGTTGATGATCTCTTGAATGCGGTCAGAACTTAATTGTTGTAACAACATAACAGGATTTTCGCCTGTTGCACGCCATAAATCACGATTTAATGAGCGGAAAAGAGATTTAGCTTCGCTATTCCATACCCACCAAAGGTTTTTTGACAATTCTTCCAATGGCTTAAGCTCAGAAGGAAGATCAGATTTAACAGTAATGTCACGCCAAGCGGGTGCATTAGAGTTGCTTACTGGTAGTTTCATAAATTTATTGTTTAATTAGATGAATTAAATATTTTCTATAATTAGTTTTTGAGAGCAATATTATATGCTTCAATGTAGTATTTTATAAAGTTGTCCCAAGCAGCTGTTTTCGCGGTTTCCATTGCCGATTTGCTTATTTGTGATGATTCTGTAGCTCCACAATCAACCAAATATTTCAATGATTGTGCAATGTTTTCAGATACTTCATTGTAATTGAAGTCTCCACGAGTAATTACCTTAACTCCACAATCGTCAAACTCATTTTTGAATGAAGATAGAATCCATTGCCCAAATCCGGAAAGGGTAGTGGTAATGGTGGGAACACCAAACGCTACACTTTCAAGAGGGGTGTATCCCCATGGCTCATAATATGAGGGGAATACTGTAGCGTCCATACCTATTAATAAATCATAATAGCTTTGGTTAAATATGCCATCGGTGCCATTTAGATAGCAAGGGACATATATTACAGTAACACGACTGTTTTTGTCATTAGCGAATCCAATGCCATGAATGCGATTAATAATAGAATCTTCAGTAGGATTGTTTAGCCAATGAGTAATAACAGGATCTTCAAGACGTTTTTTGCGTTTTAATGAAAGAGCTTTTTGTAAATCGGCACGAGGCTCTTTGACCCATGAAGGAACCATTACATAAGCCAATATGTCACGTTCGGGGTCTATGTCGCCCAATCGTGCTACAGAGTCAAGGAATAAGTCGATACCTTTATTGCGATATTCGCAACGACCCGATGTCGCAACAATAAATGTATCATCGTTCATTTGATATCCAACAAGTGAAGATGCAACATTGAGCAAGTTTTTGCGAGCTTCTTCACGAGCAGAAGCAAATTTAGTTTTTGTTGGCACGAAATTTTGTTCAAAACCATTAGGTGTAACCACATGAGGACGAATATCAAGCAATTGCTCACATTCGATAGCTGTGATTTCACTTACGGTAGTGAAACAATCAGCATTGTGTGCTGCAGCCTTTTCAAGCGAATGCTTTGATTGCATGTTTAGCTCGGCAGCCATTTGGTCGCCGTTATAACCTTTGAGGTAGTCATATAGTGGTTTGTTATTGCCACAAATGCTACGTCCTATGCTTGTTGCATGTGTTGTGAAAATAGTTTTTACCGATGGTAAGGCTCTTTTTACATATAGTAATCCCATTCCGGTAGTCCACTCATCAAAATGGGCGATAACATTTTTATTTTCAATTTTCTCGAAGTTGCAAATACTTTCGATAACAACACCTGCTGCGTGAGAGAATGCACAAGCTTCGTCATAATCACCATAGGCGTGAAGTGAATCAACTCCATAACGATTCCACATTTCGCCATAGAAGCTATCTTTAACAGCATACATCGAATCGAACTTTACCAAAACCACGATAGGTTTCCCGGGGATATCCCAACGACCAACTCTGACACTAACTCCTTCGGGGAGTTGAACCTGAGATTTCCATTGTTTTAATAGCGTTTTGGATTCGATAAAATAGGGTGATGGGTTTTCTGCACTCCACACATCGGGACCTACAAAAATTGTTTTATCCTTATATAATTTTTGTAATGTCTTTGCTTTTGTTGATAATACGGTGTATATACCACCGATTTTATTACAAACCTCCCAGCTGGTTTCAAACAGCAAGTCAATCTTTACCGTTGTTTCTTCCATAATTGTAGATTTTCAATTTTGAAAGCACAAAGATAGTAAAAAAAAATTAATTCCACCGAAGTTTCTATATAATTATATCACAATTAATAGATTATGTTTATGTTAAAACTTCCGGATATATAGATGGCAAACGGCTTCTGACTTATTGTTTATCTATTTCTTGAGATAATTTTGGATTAGTGCTTTTTAGATGTTTTTTGAATGATTTGATATAATAGTCGGCTTCTGCATTTAATTTTTCGTCTCGTAGATTTTGTTCATGAGCCTTAATCTCAAATAATTTCTGCTGTGTTTGCATATCTGAAAGAGATTTGTCGGCAAATTGCATAGCATGTTCTTTGGCTATAACTTCAATGTCGGGATATATTTGAATATTTGCATTCTCATTGTTGCAAGAACAAGAATCAAAAAAAATGGTTGTCAAAATAGAGATGCTAAGTGTAATAAGTTTTACTTTTTTCATAAAATTGAGATTGCTATTTTTGCACATGCTTCGGCATCGGCAAGTGCATTATGATGATTATTAAATGGAATGCCGAGAAAATTACAAATTTGTGGTAATGAATAAGACGAACATAATTGTCGCGGAATTTGATGACGAGAAGCTGCTAAAGTGCAATAAAATCCGTTTTCGGGGAAATCAATTTGGTATGTGCGACAAGTGGCTCGTATGCACCGTTCATCAAATGATTTGTTGTGAGCAACTAATGGTAGATTATCGATGAAGTGATTTAATTCTTTCCACACTTTGTCAAAACAAGGTTGATTGTCGGTGTGATGGGGAAATATGCCATGAATTTCTTCGCTAAATTTTCTTACATACCAATTTGGCTCTGGTTTAACTAAATGGTAAAATCTATCAACAATACACTTATTAATCACTTTTACCGCTCCTATTGCACATATACTCGTGGGGTGATAATTTGCGGTTTCTACATCTATTGCGACAAAATTATCCATATCAATTGTTAATTAGGTGTAATAGATGATTCTTCACATTTTCCATTAGCCATCGAGGTGTAGAGGTCGCACCACATATCCCGATGCTGCCTATGTTGGTAAGCCATTGAACGTCAATTTCATTCTCATTTGAAATAAAATGGGTATTGGGGTTCACGTCAAGACATTCGTTGTATAGAATTTTTCCGTTACTGCTTTTTTTTCCACTGACAAAAAGCACTAACTGATGGTTTGCTGCAAATTGACGAATATGCTCTACACGATTGGCAACTTGTCGGCATATCGTGTCAAAGCTATTAAATATTGCATTTGGCGATTTCTGTTTTGAAATTTCTTCTCTAATTTTAGAGAAACCTTGTAATGATTTTGTGGTTTGAGAATATAATGCGATGTTTTGACTGAGATCAACTTTTGAGAGTTGGGAAATGTCTTCAATAACTATAGCTTCCCCATTTGTTTGACCCACAAGCCCATTAACTTCTGCATGCCCGATTTTTCCGTATATGACAATTTGTGGTCGTGGACACATGTTATTGTATGTGTCTTTTATTCGTCGTTGAAGTTGTAGTACAACAGGACAGGTTGCGTCAATTATTTCAATATTGTTTTGACGGGCTAACTCGTAAGTAGAAGGTGGTTCTCCGTGAGCTCGTAAAAGCACCTTTACATTGTGTAAATTCTTTAGCTCGTCGTGAGTAATTGTAATCAAGCCTTTGTTTCGTAAACGTTCAACCTCGTCGCTGTTGTGTACGATATCTCCTAAGCAGTAAAGTTGACCTGTTTTTTCAAGTTCTTCTTCTGCTTTTTGAATGGCAGTTACAACACCGAAGCAAAATCCTGATTTGTTGTCGATTTCGATTGAAACCATCTAACTTTATTTGTTGTTAGCTATTGCTTTATTATATTCATTGATGAGCCATGTGTCTTGTTCGGCAATTGACATGTTTGAATTGTCAAGCAATATAGCATCATCAGCTTTCCGAAGAGGACTTTCTTTGCGAGTTTCGTCTATGTGGTCGCGAGTTACAACATTGGCAAGAACTTCCTCATACGTTGATTGTTGACCTTTCTCAATAAGCTCTTTGTGGCGACGCATAGCTCGAGTTTCGGCAGATGCGTTAACGAATATTTTTAGTTCCGCATTAGGAAATACGGTAGTACCAATGTCGCGACCGTCCATAACGATGCCTTTTTCAATTCCAAAAGATTGTTGCATGGCAACAAGTGCATGGCGAATTTCAGGAATTACAGCTACTTGCGATACATTATTAGATACATCAAGTTGGCGAATTAACGATTCTACATCCTCACCATTGAGTATAGTATGCTGCCCATCTTCGCACACCTTGAAGTCAATTTTAATGTGTGGAAGTGATGCAACAAGGGCATCGCAATCAACGATATGGTCGGGAGAAATCATGTTATTTCTCATTGCGTATAATGTTACGGCTCGATACATTGCTCCGGAGTCAATGTAGCGATATCCTATTTTTTTTGCTAAAGCTTTTGCCATACTGCTTTTTCCTGATGAAGAATATCCGTCGATGGCAATAGTAATTGTTTTATTACTCATATAATATAATAATGTGTATTGGTTTATTTTATGAAGTCATTTAGATTGGCAGTGAGATTTACCATAAAAGTAGTTGCTCCGGTGTGTGGTTGTGCAAATGCTACATCTACACCAAAATATTTAACATTTAGTCCTGCACATAATGAGAATCCTGAAAGTAAATTCCTCGAGTACATGCTCATATCTGTTCGAGTTTTGTGGTTATATGCTAATCCGATGTGATAGTTTTTTGATGGCACAACGTCGGCGGCAAATATAAGATGCCTGAATAAGTTTGGGAAAAATGAATCTTTTAGTTGTGGAGATTCCGATGATGTCCCATCGCCTGGGTCATAATATGGTAAGTTCCATTTTGTCAAATTCCATGCCGTAACCGACAATCTGACAGGAATGCTGCCTAATCCTTTTGTAAAGCCTAATCTCACGTCCATGGGTAAGCGATCATGGGTTTCATTGAATCGTTTTATTTGTCCTCCCAAATTGGCACCAACGAGTGATGCTGAAAAGTCAATTTCAGGGTCGAAATAATTAACACCAATATCAGTGGCGAGAGCCATTGCCGAATATTCATCGTATGCACTATATACAAATTTCAGATTAATCCCACCTCTCCAGCGAGCACTAATATCGTGTGAATATGCAACATTAACAGATATGTCTTTGGGCGAAAATGTGCCAAGAATATTACCAATTTCGTCAGCGTATTTCATATTGCCATACCCAAAGTATTGTATTCCGGCTAATAATGCACTTCTCTCGGTAATTTTTTTTGCAAATTTTAAGCCTGCAAAATTAGTATTACCTATATACATCATATAGTTTATGCCTATTTGCATGTCCATCTCAGGGCCTAAAAGAGCCGGGTTTTGGTCGGTAAGGTTGAGGTTGTCTTCTATGGTTGAGATGTTAATACCTCCTAACCCATATATGTGAGATGACGAAGGAAGATTTAGAAAATTGTAAGCAGTTGACCCATCTTGTGACCTGAGATTTAGTGATATAACTAAAAAAAATAGCCACAATAAAAGCCGTGATTTTATTTGATGTTTGGAGCAGTGTTGCATCTATATTGGTTTAATTGAACATACTAATACTATTTAATAACGAAATAACATGTTATGTATTATAATAAAGTTTCCTTTTTTTACATTTTTTCTACATTGTAAATAAACATAAAACATTAATAATCATTCTCAAAATTGGCAGTGTGGTTTTGTGCGATAAAAAATTACATTTTATATTTGCACTGTAATAACCAAATATAATTAATAATCAAAGATAACTGACACAATAAATGCGAATGTTGAATCGATTAATTGTATTAACAATTTTGACGTTTAGTGCTAATTTTATTAATGCTCAAATTCATAGAGTTTACACGGGTAACGGTCAGAAGAACAATGAAATTACGATATATGATTCGGGTTATGTGGATGTTGTGCCACAATTCCCGGGAGGCGAACGTGCTTTGATGAAATTTATCAATGAAACACGTTGTTATCCAACCGATGCCTATAATAATAAGGTACAAGGACGTGTTGTGTGTAGTTTTGTTGTATATCCCGATGGCTCAATTAATGGAATATCTGTGATAAAAGGAGTTGAAGAAACTCTTGATAAAGAAGCTGTGCGTATAATAAGAGAAATGCCTCGATGGATGGCAGGAAGTATTGATAACCAAGCTGTGCCGGTATCATGTGTTTTGGCAATTCCATTTAGATTATAAAAATAAGAATATAAATATACACAAAAAAGAGGCAAATTGCCTCTTTTTTTGTGTATATATAACCTATATGATGGTTTTGTTGATAAAAATACAATAAAAAAATGTGTATTTTAAGAAAAAAGTGTAACTTTGCCATTTCAAAAATTATGCTAAATGTAGGAGTAGTTTTTATTGCAATAATAAACATAGAAAAAACGGGTCCTTAACTATATAATACATGGCTCTTAGAGAGTTAGATATAGTTGTTCCTCAATTTATTGATAAAACAATAATAAATCTAAATAACTTTAATAATTAACCAAATGAAAAAGATGCTTTTATCAGTAACTGTTGTGTCGGCATTATTTGCTAATGCCCAACAGTTTGACGTGGTAAGCGTAGAGCAAGTCCCTACTGATAACCACGAAATGACTTTCCATCCTCGCTTTATGCCCGATGGAAATCTTCTTGTGTCGGCCTTGAATTATGATGGCTTGTCACTTATTAATGTGAAGAGTGGCGAATACACTCTATTAACCGAAATGCAAGGTGCAGGTTATTGCCCTGTTATTAGTAAAGATGGCAAAACTATTCTTACTCGCAACATGAACAAGGCTGAGCTTACACAAGACATTTATGTGCTAGATGTAGCAACAAAAGGTCTTAAAACTGTAGCTAAAGGTATTGACCATGTAAATCAAATGTCATTCAATGGTAGCGTAGCTATGTTGCCAGTTGAAGGTAACGCTGTTAAAAAAGTTGTGTTAAAAGGTGCTTCAGAAGCATCTCTTGAAGATCTTTTGGTTACAGAAGAAGAACTCAAGATTGTGGTTTATGCAAATGGTGTTCGCACTCAATTAGATCCTCTAGCTGGTCAATTGGATGGTTGTGATCCTTATTATACTTGGACAAGTCTTTCTCCAGATAAATCGCGTATTCTTTTTGGTTGCAATGGTAATGCATATGTATGCAATCTTGATGGAAGCGAAGTTGTTAACTTGGGTGAATTGCGCTCACCATCTTGGCGTGGAAATACTCACGTAATAGGTATGCGTGATGAAGATGATGGTTATTATTACACAAAAAGTGACATTGTGATTGTAGATGTTGCGGGTAATAACTACCAACAACTCACCTCGTCTTCTGACGAAATCAAAATGTTCCCAAGTGTGTCGGCTGATGGTAGCAAAATCGCTTATCACACAACTGAAGGAAAAATTTATGTAATGACAATTAAAGAGAAATAAGCGATGAAAAAGATATATTCATTAATACTATTGCTACTTTGTGTGTCGTTAGGCGCATCGGCTGCATCAAAAACTAAATTATATGTAAACCCTGGACATGGTGGTTATACTTCAAATGACCGTCAAACGTCAATGCCAGCGGTAAATGGTGTGAAACTTCCCGTTTATGACGTAACAGTTAATAATGGGACTCCATTATATAATACTTATAACAGTAGTAACTGTTTCTGGGAATCATCGGGTAACACTTATCGTGCACAAGGTATTAAATATTTCTGGACAAAATATGTAAACAGCAATATCAAATTGTCGCGTGAATCAAATACTCAAGCTACTGACAAGGAACTTTCTACTATTGCGTCAGAATCCAACTCATATGGTGGCTACTTTATGTCGCTTCACACCAATGCAGGTAACGCAAGTGCTAACTATGTTGTAGTTATGTGTCGTGCTAAATCTAAATCAGACTATTCGGCTTATAACTCAACTTCATTGTCTATGTCGAAAGCAGCTGCTAACTGGCACGATTATGTAAAATTGACGAATGTTACTTACAGCACACCTCGTGGTATGACTGACCGTAACTTCTATGGTGGTTCTGGTCTTGGAGTGTTGAATACTAACACAGCTCCTGGTTATTTGGCTGAATCATGGTTCCATGACTATCGTCCTGAAGCATTCCGTATGTGTAGCAAAGGATACAACTTCTTCCTCGCTTGGCAATTGTTGCGTGCATATCTTGAAACTCCAGGTATTGATGGTGTAAATATTTGTCCAATCATTGCTGGTGATATTCGTGATCTCTCTAAATCTTGTGGCTATACAAGCTATACTACTCGTGGTCGTGATAAATATCTTGCAATAAACGGTGCAACAGTAACATTAGTTAATGTGGCAACTGGTGGCTCAAAAACTTATACTACTGACCAATTTAATAACGGTTTCTACACATTCTATGATTGTGTTCCTGGTGCTACATATGAAATTACAGTATCAAAAACTGGTTATAAAACAGTTTCTAAAAGAGTAACTGTAGGTAATGATGGTAAAGGTTCTCAACATCTCCTTAACTTCGACTTAGAAGAGGGTGTTGCTTCTGGTATCTCTGTTTCTCCTGCTTCAGTAGATTTTGGCGAAGTTACTGCTGAAACTTCTACTTCAAAAACTATTTCAGTAACTGGTACTGAATTGTCTTCTGCTATTTCAGTTGCTTCAAGCAATACTACTGATTTTTCAATTAGCACAACTTCATTGGCTAAAACTGGTGGCTCATTGACTGTAACATACAAACCATCTGTTGCAGGTAACCACTCTACAACTATTACATTGACAAGTGGAACTCACAAGAAAACTGTTATCGTTAGCGGTTCGGCTAAGAATCCTCCTTTGACATTCACTGAAGGCTGGAACTTCTCTGAAACAACTGGTAAGAAAGCTGCTTGGATGACCGATTACACTTCATTCCGTAATATGGCATTTGGGGCTGGTAAACTTTATGTTGTAAACAACTCAAGCGAAATCTTGATTTTGAAGGCTCAAACTGGTGAAAAGATGGGCCAACTTAATATGAATGGTGTTTCAGGTGGTACATTGAATGTTATCGACGTGAAATATGTTGATGGTAAAATCGTAGCATGTAACCTTGCAACTACTACTGAAGGTCAACAAGATCTTAAAGTATATGTTTGGGATAATGACAATGCAACTCCACGAGTATTGCTCCACACTACTAACATTGGTGGTACAGTTCGTCTTGGTGATACATTCAATCTTGATGGTGATTTGACAAATGGTACACTTTACTTTGCTGAAGGTAAAGCTGATACTGATACTAAAGTGGTTTCTTATGCTATTACTAATGGCGTAGCTTCTACAACTCCTTCTGTTCTCAACGTGACTGAAGATGGTACAGATGGTGTTCAGTTTGGTCTTTCTCCACGTGTGCTTCCTGAAGCGAATGGTAAATTCTGGTGTGTAGGTCAAAACTACTACCCAACATTATTTGACTCTGAAGGTCTTTTGATGGCATCGGTTAATGCTAAAGCTCTTAAAGAAGAGGTTGCTGGTAATACATTCAAAGCATTTACATATAAAGGTACAAGTTATGGTCTTGCTACTACATATGAACCAAACTCAACTACAACAGAACGTCTCCGCAAAGGTCGCGTAGTACTTCTTGATGGTACAGCAGGTTGGGCTGAAGCATCTAACATTGGTGAATATCCATCAACTGGTCTTGGTACTACTCGTAACACTTCAATGTCATCGGGTGTTGAAGTTGCAGTAAATGGCAACTCTGGTGTGGAAATGTGGGTATTGGTACACAACCAAGGTATCGCTTACTATAAGAATGGTACAGTTCCTACTTACTCTTATGAAAAAGTTCCACAAATTTCAGTTCCAGCTGAAGTGTCAATTAAAGCAACAGAAGGACAATCTGCTACTCAAACAATTGCAGTAAGTGCAGAACTTCTTACAAGCAATATCTCAGTAGCGATTTCAGGAAATAGTGCATTCTCAATTGACAAGACATCTCTTGATGCAACTGGTGGCAACATTGTAGTAACTTATAGCCCAAAATCAGCAGGTGCTCACGAAGCAACTATTACATTAACTGCTACTGGTGCTGCAACTCAAACTATTAAAGTGAAAGGTACTGCTGAAGCAGCAATCGCACAAGGTCTTACAAAAGTATGGCAAAATACATCTAAAGTTCCAGGTGTTGCAGCTGGTGGTGATCTTCGTTTCGCTGCAGTTTCTAATGGCAATCTCATTACTGTAGATAAAGTTAATAATAAACTTGTTCAAGTAACAGAAACTGGTTACTCTGATTACTATGATTGTGCATCTGCATTGTCAACTCATTGGAGCGCTTCAGATATGGGCCCATTAGTAGCTTGTGATGATGCTGGTAACTTCTTGGTTCACACAGGTTGGTCAGGTGCAGCAGCTGGTAGCAACTTCATGATTATTTCAGCTGACTTGAAGAATACATATAAACTTGATTTGAGCACAGTTGAAGGTTATACTCCTGCCCGTTGTGACCAAATGGGTCGCATTCGTGGTAACATGCTTTCAGCTAAAGGTGCTTACGCATTTGTCGTTCCTAATGGTGGCACACAAGTTCTTATCGTGAATATCAAGAATGGCGCAGTTGATGCTGACTACACTCAATTGTCGAATACTATTGCTGGCGTTGGTTTGACAACTTCATGCTGTCCTCAACCTGCATTTGATACAGTAGAAGAAATCAATGCCCTTATGGATGAAAATGGTGACTTGTCAAATTCATTCATTATGCGTTCACGTGGCGTTCCTGGTAGTGTGTTTGCTTGGAATGATGATAACACTGACATGGTTAAAGCATGGACATTCTCTACTGCTGACGGCGGTTGTACTACTGCAAACGCTTCAACCGAAGGTTTTGATTGGTTCAAACTTTATGACAAATCTTACTTCATCATGCCTGTAACTACTGATGGCACAACTGGTACTCGTGGTTCTAACTTCGCTATCTTCGATGAAGAAGGTACATGTGTTGCAACTTGGACTGAAGGTCAAAAAGCAGGTCTTGGTGCTGCAATGGGTAGCTTCATCGTAGTTCCTAACAACGACTATTCAGTATTCATCTATCACTATGTTCCTGGAACAGTTGCTGAAAAACTTTGCTTCGCAGTTGCTCCTCAAACAAGTGGTGTTGAAAATGTAGCTGCTAACGAAGCAATGACTGTTGCTTGTGATGGCGTTACATTGAAAGTAAAAGGTATTGACGCAGTAAAAGTATCGGTTTACTCAGTAGCTGGTGAATTAGTAGCTAACGCTAAATCAAATGTAGTAAACGTTAAAGGCTTCAATGGTGTTTACGTTGTAACAGCTGTTGATACTGCAGGCGTTTCTCACACTGCAAAAGTGGTTATCCGCTAATCGAATAATACATAATATAATATAAACGCCCTTGCTCATTACGAGCAGGGGCGTTTTGTGTTGATTAGATTAATATTTAGTCTAAACTATTGCGAAATAGGGGTGCAAATATTGACGCGACTATGGAAATTAGTATAATGTTGAGGGTAGTGAGCCACACAATATTGTTTAAGGTTATGGCTCCCACATTAGAAATATCACATACTATGCCTATCTCAATGCCTAATACAACTAATATGGCAACAATATAGCCCACAATCTCAATGATAGAAATTGAGCTACGACGTTTTTCGGGTAAGCGATTCATTACCTTCTTGACAAACCATTCATTTCGTGGAGCCAGAGGCATTTTTGTGTCAAGCAGTTGTCTTATTTTTAGGTCTTCTATGTCGTTTTGTTTCATAATTACTTATAAGTTAAATTGTTGCATCATTTTCGAGAAATTGTCGCATTCGTGATTTTCCACGATGTAGATATGATTTAACCGAGCCATCGGGCATTCCGGTAATTTCTATAATCTTTTTTATTGGCATATCTTCAAGATAGAACAGCATTATCACAGCACGCTCAGCATCTGGAAGCACGGATAAACACTGCTCAACCGTCAATCGGGCATCAATTTCTGTTGTTGGAGAAACCGAGTTACTATCGGGAGGTATCTCATCGGTTGTAATATGTTGACTGCGTCGATGCGACAGAAATTCATTGTAGCCTATGCGATAGAGCCAAGTCTTAAATTTGCTAATTCCTTGAAATGACCGAATGGCAAGATAGGCTTTTAAAAATGTGTCTTGAGCAAGGTCGTCGGTCAATGCCTCGTCGCCACATAGGTTGAAGAGAAACCGTCGCAGACCCTGTTCGTATGCAATAACTAATTGCCCAAACGCATTGCGATCATCACCGGCAACGCATCGGGCTATTAGCTTCAGTTCTTCAAATCGGGTAAGCATTATTAATTGTGCTTTGCGATATAGAATTATTGATTGTTATCTTTTTTACGGTCTTCAATAAAGTAAGTGATTAGTTTGGCAGCACCTACTAATAATGGGATTAACCCGAGAGAATATGCTGTAACTGTGGGATCAACAATTAGGAAAAAAGCGACAACTCCTACTCCCCAAGCAATCCATACAAGAGCCGATTGTAATCGAGTGCGAGGACTCTTTTGTGAAATGAAAAAATTGTCGGGTAGGGGGTAATTATTGTCAATGGCCTTCTCGATAAGTTTATTACGCTCACGTTGACGACTGGTTATGCCTCGAATTGCGAAAAATATAATTAATACTATGCTTGCAAATGGGGTGACGATAGCAATAAATACAATAGCTAAAATAAATATACCTTCACTCTCAAATCGGTCTTTTTGATTTTGAATAATTGTAATTTCTGCTTTTTGCGTATCGTTTTCTGCTTTAATTCTTACGATTGAATCAGTCGCCGAAGAATCATTGATAACGACGCTGCTGTTGCTCGAGTTTATTCTATCCAATTGTTCTAATTTTTCGTTTATTTGGCGACTAAACTCTTCAATCTCCTCTTGAGTGATGGCTTTGCGTTGGCAACTTGAAAATGAAATACTTGCAATTATTGAAATTGTAAAGAAATAAATTAAACGTTTCATATATAATCTTTTTGTTAATATTATAAGTTTATTCAAGGGTAATATAATCGATTATTTATAACATAGATGCAGCAGCTCATCAAAAAGTTGCAAATTAATAAAAAAATCTTTTTTTTGTTGACTTCGCAAAAAAAATTAATAGAGAGGTTTTAGATTTAGAATTTACTTGTTTAAGTATATTTTTTATAGCCAGGGTAGGCTTGAATTAATTATTAATGTGTGATTTGGTGTTATTATTGCGTCCATGCAAATGTCATGATCTTCGCGTGGAAGTCTTTCAATTAATTGGAAATCATAACATATTCCAATTTTTAGGACGGTCATGTCGCATAAAAGTCTATCGTAGAATCCTTTTCCTCTGCCTAATCTAATGCCGTCAGGACTGAATGCTATACCGGGAATAATTGCGAGGTCAATTATTGAAGGAGAAATGATATTGTTGCCAGTGGGTTCGAAAATATTGAAACTGCCGATTGTAGTTTCTCCTGCTCGAAGAATTTCTAAGTTATTGCCATTTACCCGAGGTAGATAAAGGTTTTTGATGTTACTCCAACTTTGTAAGTGAGATTTAGTGTCTAATTCATCGGGAAGGGAATTGTAGGTTAAAATGTTTGAGGCACCCTTAAACCACAATGATGCTTCGATTTTGTTTTTTACGGTTAAAGCATCACTATCTTTTTGTTCAAGTGATAGTGATTTTTTTAATTGTTTTATGGCAAACCGTATGTTTTGTTTGTTCATTTATTTACCATATTTAATGGGGAATTTTGAGTCCCCTTTAGAAATATGTTTGATTGCAGTTTTAATATTTGTGTCGTATGTATTATACACTTCATAGTAGGCATGGCTACCAATAATATCTCGAGCAATTAAAGATTTGATAATTGTTAAGATTAATTGACGAGATGTGTTTATGTAGTACCATTGTGCTGGGATTTTATTCTTTTTTGCAAACTCAACAAACTCGAATAGGAGAGCATCGTCGTTAGGGAGCTTGTTTAGTACTTCTTTTGTTGTTTTGCAGACTTCAAGGGATTTGCGATTTCTGTCGCAATAATTGAATGCAAATTTCTGAAACAAACCGGCATTGGCAACGGCATAGTAATATTTTGTGATGCCCGAAGTGTCGTTAGGAACAAAAATGTCAGGCATAATTCCACCACCACCATACACCTTTCGGCCATTTGCAGTTGTGTATTCTATGGATTTGTCTAATTTTATGCTATCGACATTGAATGATTCTCCATGATTGAAGCGTTCAATAAGTTCGTTGTTATAATTTTTATCCCCTAATTTGTAGTCTTTTTGAATACATCTGCCTGATGGGGTATAGTAGCGAGCGATTGTTAGGCGTATCGCACTGCTGTCGGGTAGCGTAATTTGTTGTTGTACTAACCCTTTGCCAAATGACCTACGTCCAATTATTAAACCCCTGTCGTTGTCTTGTAGAGCTCCTGCAAAGATTTCACTCGAACTGGCTGAAAATTCATCAATAAGGATTACGACTTCTGAATTTTGAAAAGAACCATTGCCATCGCTTCCTGATGCTTGGCTATCATATCGTGATTTGGTATTAACAATCATTTGTCCAACAGGAAGAAACTCATTAGCCATTAATATGGCACTACCCATATAGCCACCACCATTGCCTCGAAGATCAATAATATATTTAGTGGCACCTTCGTTTCTGAGGTTATTTAATGCAGTAATAAATTCATCGTATGTGTTGCGACTAAATTTATTGACTTTTATATACCCAATTTTAGGGGATATTATATAGGCGGCATCAACTGAATTTACGGGAATATCTCCTCTTATGATGTCAAAAAAAAGTGTTTTGGGTGAAGAATTTCTTTTAATGCCAAGAGTTACTTTTGAACCTTTTTCTCCTCGTAATAATGACATGACTTTCTCATTAGAGATTGAGATTCCTGCTACATTCTCATTGTCAACCGATATGATTCTGTCTCCGGCAAGTAATCCGACTTTTTCGCTTGGCCCATTTGAGATGACCTCTATAATGGATATTGTATCGCTCATTATTGAGAACGAAATTCCTACGCCACTAAATGAACCTTCAAGTTCTTCATTAGTGGATTTTAGATCTTTGGCAGATATGTACGACGAGTGAGGGTCAAGTTGTGCGATTATATCGGGAAAAGATTTTTCAATTATACTATCAATACATACGGTGTCAACATATTTTTCATCAATAAGTGATAAAATTTCGTTGAGTTTTTTGTTGTGGAATCTGCTTGAAGAAAAAGGAGTGAAAAATCTCCCTATAAACATGCCGATTATTAATGTGAAGGCAATGATTAAAGGTAGGTAGATTTTGTATTTTGAGTTGTCGGACATTTCAAGATAGTAATTATTGTAAATCTTCAATATGAATACATTCAATCTTGGCACGTTTTAAGAGGTCGATGCCGTCGGTAATTCGGTATAGTTCATTGAATACCACTCGTTTTATTCCGGATTGGATTATGAGCTTTGCACATTCGACGCATGGCGATGCTGTTACATATAGAGTCGCCCCTTCGCTACTATTATAACTCCGTGCAACTTTGGTTATGGCATTTGCCTCTGCGTGTAAAACGTATGGTTTGGTTGTGCCATTGTCGTCTTCACATATATTCTCGAACCCGGCAGGTGTTCCATTATATCCATCAGAAATTATCATTTGGTCTTTAACAATAATGGCTCCAACTTTTCGTCGAGTACAATATGAATTTTCAGCCCAAATTGTGGACATACGTAGGTAGCGTTTATCTAAAATTTCTTGTTTTTCGCTTTGAGTTGTGTTCATCGCTTATAAATATATGTGTGATTTATTTGACAAAGATACCAACTTTTTTATTGCTATGCAATAAGAATTGCAATGGTGTTGTCATGTTGGTTTGATTGAAGTCAGTATAATACCATGTGTTTTACAAATGTGATGGGACTGAAACTTTCTGTGTGGCAAATTGTAACAGAAATGAGCTAAGTCTTCCATTTTTATAATATGTTGAAATATAGGCAATAAGGAGGTTGTAGAAATAAAAATATTCAAATTTAACAAAAAATAACACGAATATTATTTTGATATTAAAATATTTTGTACATTTGTGCTGTGATTAATTTGTTTTTATATTAAAATATTAAAGTATGAGTTCAAAAAAGTTTCAATCAAAATTAATGTCTTTGCAAAATAACTTATTGAATTTTGCATATATTTTGACATCAAACAGGGATGATGCGTATGATTTACTTCAAGACACAACCCTAAAGGCGTTGGATAATGAGGATAAATATGTTGATAATGTGAATTTCAAGGGGTGGGTATTTACTATTATGAGAAACATATTTATTAATAATTATCGGAAGGTAGTTAGATCTTCTACTATCATTGATCAAACTGAGGATTTATATCATTTGAATTTGCCACAAGATTCGGGATTTGATACACCTGATGGAGCATTTGCGGTAAAGGAAATAAATGAAGTGATAAATTCTTTCTCTGATGAGTACCGTATCCCATTTTCTATGCATGTTGCAGGGTATAAATACAATGAAATAGCTGAGGAGATGGGGTTGCCATTAGGTACGGTAAAAAGTCGAATATTTTTTGCTCGTCAAAAACTACAAACGTTATTGAAGGATTATCGATAATATGAATTTTTGAACTCAGCAATAGGTTTATGTGGATACATTTGTATCCACATTTTTTTATATTAACAATTTGAAAATATAATCATCGGCCTTTATGATATATACCCCATGATGTAAATCGCTGGTGTCAATTTGTTTAACATTATTTTGATGAGAAATTTTTAATCCATTGATGTTGAAAATTTCAATAGAATCACATTTTGAAGAAAAATTGATTTTTCGATTTGCAATTGACCATGTTAAATTATTACATGTGGTTCCGTCAATATAAGTAGTAGTGTAATGTGATAGTTGATATGCCGCCAACCCATTTCCAGCAGAGTAAATGTATAGTTTTGTTTGAGGATAGCCGTTTGAGCCAATTTGTGTTGAAGATGTGGCAAGCGTAGAATTATTAGTTGAAGTAACGCTGCCTAAAAAAGTTGTAGGAAATTTCCACAAACTCTTAATTCCTTCAAATGTGTCAACTTGGTTGCTTGACCCATCGAGAAAATTTGGGTGTAGTGTTATTAACTCAAATTTAGAACCTTCCGTTTTGAAATTACAACCGTATATTAACATTGGAATATTGCCATGTTTGAATATATGTAGACCGTTTCCTGAGTAATCAGATGTAACATTAAATGATGCTTCTTTTGAAAAGTCGCCTTTTTGTGATGTGCCTTTGCAAATAGCAGGAAGAATGGAGCTATTGTCATAGATATAATAATTGCTTGTTGCGTCAAGAGGGTAAACGCGAGTGTTTTCTGCATTTGAAATTGAAAATAGTTTTTTGTTTACTTTGGCTTCGATTATGCTTACTGATGGAGTAAAGGTCCACGAACATATTGCTACCGCAGTGCTACTGTTACGTTCTAATGCACTGTATAATGTAAAATCTCCTGTTTCAACATTTCCTATTGCTTTTGCAAAGTTTATATATTGTTGATCCATATTCGTCGGTAGTGTGCATGTATATCGTTTTGTTACTGTCGCTTCCTCGTTTGAAATAGTTAAAACGTCAACAGTTAAATCTACATTAAAAGAAGAACTGATGTCTCCTGTATTTATTGCATAAATATTTCCGGCATCATCAATGTCAATACAACTTAAGGCTCTTTCTGGTTTTTCAAAATCGCCATAATCAATAAATATGGAATCAAGGGTTTCGCCGGTTTCGGCATTGTATCGCTTTAGATGTGGAATGTTGTTAATGATGTCGCAGTGACTTATGTAGATGATATTATCTTTCAGTGCAATGCCTCGATTATAACCTCCTTTTTCTATTTGACAAAGCCCATTTGATGTGTTCTCTGAACGACACCAAAGAGAACTTAATACTAATGGAGATTCGTATCCATTTATTGATATTGGAGGATACTCATTGTTGTCGCGAATTATGGTATATTTGTCGCTCGTTTCGCTTTGACCGGTAATCACAAAACTCATTGTGGGTGTATAGTTGTTGTCGTAGCAAACTCGCCAATAAAATGTTCCATTGCCAAGTTCTGCTGGAGACATTGGGAATTGTATCCAACCTCCGTCAACAGTTAACCATCGAGTTGAATTTCTAAATATAATGTCTTCAAAATCTATACTTTTTGCAATTTCAAGGGTTAATGTTGAATATTCTTCATTGCATTGACATATAAAGTAAAAATTGTCAGAGCTTATTGTCTCGTTATTTTTAGGATAGTATTGAGTGATGTTTGCATTGCAATGGAGAGAAAATGCAATTAGTGTAAAAAGTATGAAACTGCGTAACATGTTATTGTTCTGTTTATTATTTGTTGTTTGAAATGTTTTCGGGGAGAGCTTTTGACGTTTTTGCTCCCATCTCTTTTAATTTTTTTGCTTTGCTGATTAAGTTACCTTTTCCTTCAGTTAATTTTGTCATTGCATCATTATATGCTTTTTGGGTATTGTTTATTGAATTGTTTATTTTTAGCATATCATCAACAAAACCCACTAATTTGTCATACATTTTACCACTCTCAGTGGCTATTTCTATGGCATTGCGTGTTTGCCGTTCTTGTTGCCATATTTGTTCTGTAAGTTTTAACACTGAGATTAAATGAGTAGGGGATATGATTAATACGCGACTATCGTATGCCTCTTGCCAAATATTGTGGTCAAGTTGCATGGCACATATATATGCTGCTTCATTAGGTATAAACATCATTACAAATTCGGCTTTTTCGTTGCCAAGATAATCTTGATATTTTTTTGTTTTTAGTTCGTTAATATGGTTGCGAATCGATGCAAGATGTTTCTTTTTGTGAGTCTCTTGTTCATTTGAGTTCTCGCAATTTATATAATCGGTGTAGGCATTAAGCGACACCTTAGAGTCGATTACAATTTTTCTTCCATCGGGGAAGTTTACTACTACATCGGCAATCAGACGTTTTCCCTCATCGGTTGTAGTCGATTCTTGAACATAAAATTCTCTGCCTTTTTCTAAACCTGATTTCTCAAGAATGTTTGCCAAAATCATTTCGCCCCAATTCCCTTGGATTTTGCTATTACCTTTTAATGCCAAGGTTAAATCTTTTGCTTCTTTTCCAATGGATTGATTTAGCTCAATGAGTTCTTTTATGTGAACTTGTAGTGAATATCTTTCTCGAGCTTCATTTGAATAACTTTCAGCAATTGTTTTTTTGAACTGTTCAATATTTTCTTTTAGAGGAGAAAGAATTTCAGTTAGTCGAGTTTCGTTTTGTTCTTTGAATACGATTGTATTTTGTTTGAGGATTTCGTTTGCGATGTTTTTGAAACGCAATTCTGATTCTTTTGAGAGTTCTTCCTTTTCTTCCTCAACAAATCTAATTCGTTCATTTAATCGGCTGTTTTCTTCTCGTAGTTTAGTTTCGATTAGTTTGTTTTGGCTTAATTCCGATTTTAATTCTGAAACTTGTTGTGTTAATATAGTAGTTTGATTTTCATGTATGATTTTTTCAGCATTTAACGATGAATTTTTGGAGTGTTGGGTGTACAATAGGTATAATAATAATGAAATTGTACCGATACAAATTAGTAATGCGATTGATAATGTGGTTATTGCACTCATGTGTTGATAATTTCTTTGATGCAAAGTTACTTCAAATTTATATTATTTGGGAATTTTATAGTAACTTTGTACCACATTTTTAGATTAAATATGAAAAAACGGAATACGTCAAATTCTTATTTTGGAATATGGTCAATAATGACAGTGGCTTTGGCTGTTTTTATTGGGCTGTCAATATATGAACCGGTAACTATATGTGGTATTGAATTACGCACTATTAGTATGGTTGATAAATTGACAAAAACTCCTGAACCGACTCCCGAAGAGGTTGCGGAAGCAAAACGTATTGAGGAAGAAGTTAAAAAGAAAGCTGAAATGCCTAAATATGACTTGTCAACACCTCAAACATTTTTGTTTATTGGAGATTCAATGCTTGAGGGGTTATATCCTCGCCTTGCTGCATACGCAAAGGAAAATGGACATAAGTTATATGTTGTAATTTGGTGGGGTTCGACTTCTGAAAAATGGGGTAACTCAGATAAGTTGAAAAAATATGTTGAGAAATATCAACCTACGTATGTATTTATATGTTTAGGGGCAAATGAATTATTTGTGAAAGACATAAAAGAAAAACGAAAAGATTATGTAACAAATATGATTTCTCAAATAGGCGATCGTCCTTATTTGTGGATTGGACCGCCCAATTGGAAACCAGATACCGGAATTAATGAGTTAATAGACGAAAATACCCCTGAAGGATATTTCTTTTTGACAAATGGTATGACGTTTGATCGAAAGAAAGATGGGGCACATCCAACTCAAAAGTCTTCTGAATTGTGGATGGATAGTGTGTTACGTTGGATGAAAAAAGATGGAGCAAATCCAATTATAAATATGGAGGTGCCACAAGAGCAAACAGCTCGGGCTACACGTGTAGAAGTATTATATCCTAACAGTAAATAGAATGGAGTTGCTTAGTCCTGAGGTTTGGAATAATATAGTGGAGCTTCTTTCATATCAGAAAGATGCTCCAATGCTTTTTTCAAGTGGTTTGTTTTGGGTGATATTCTTATTGTTTATTCCAATTTATGCCACGCTTAAGAATCGTCGTTGGCAGATGATTACATTTGTCGTGGCATTTAGTTTATATTTTTATTATAAATCAAGTGGCTTTTTCTTCTTGCTGTTGATTGGAACATCATTGTTGGATTGGATATTGTCGCATATAATAATTAAACTACATTCTCGCTTCACTCGCAAACTATGTGTTACGATTTCAATAATTTGTTCGATTGGGATTTTGTGCTATTTCAAATATGCCAACTTCTTTCTGTGGAATTGGAACCAAATGATAGAGTGGAATTTTCAACCGTTAGATGTTATATTGCCCGTAGGTATCTCGTTCTATACATTTCAGTCAATTAGCTATATTGTAGATGTATATAAAGGTAGGGTTAGCCCAACAAAAACATGGTTGGAATATCTGTTTTTCTTATCATTTTTCCCTGCCTTAGTAGCCGGACCGATTGTTCGAGCCGATTATTTTTTGCCTCAGGTCCGACAAAATAATCGTGCTACTCGCAATGATATTTATTTTGGCTTTTGGTTGATATTATTGGGGATAGTTAAAAAAGCGATTATTGCCGATTACATAGCTCAATATAATGACTTAATATTTGCGAATCCTACCGGTTACACTGGTTTTGAATCATTGATGGGTGTTATTGGTTACACTATGCAGATATATTGCGACTTCTCGGGCTATTCCGACATGGCAATTGGTATCGCATTAATAATGGGCTTCAAATTGAGCAAGAACTTTGACTTCCCATATAAATCAAAGAATTTAACTGAGTTTTGGCGACGTTGGCACATATCGTTATCCTCATGGTTGCGTGATTATATCTATATCCCACTTGGAGGTAATCGCAAAGGAACATTTCGCACCTATATAAATAATTTCTTAACTATGCTCATTGGAGGATTATGGCATGGTGCCGACTGGAAATTTGTGTTTTGGGGAGCAATGCATGGAGTGGGTTTGGCTATACATAAAGCATTTAGGCCTTTATTGGATAAAATACCAAATACTTGGTTGGTAAAAGCGATATCATGGTCAATAACAATGATAGTTGTGTCATTGTTGTGGGTGTTTTTCCGAGCCGACTCTTGGCAAGATTCATTATTGATAATTCAAAACATATTTATTGATTTCCGTCCTGATTATATTCCTGTATTTACATCTGTCAGATATATATGGATTGCGATGATGGCTGTGATTATTATTTCTCATTCATTGCCGCAACGTTGGTATGATGCAATGGCTAATTGGTTTGTTAAATCCCCTTGGATTGCGAAACTTGCAATATTTGTAGTTGTTATACAGCTTGTTATTCAGTTTATGAGTGAAGAGGTAACGCCATTTATTTATTTCCAATTTTAGAAAATTAAGACAAATATGAAAATATAGCAACCGGGAGAGCTTCTCACGAAGACCTCCCGGTTTTTCATCACATTATGCTTATTAAAGTGCTATTGATATAAGATGAGAAAAGTAAATGCAAATCATATTGTGTTTAATATCTGTTGCTAACAACGTCCCAGTCTATTATGTCCCACAAAGCATGTAGTGCATCGGCTCTGCGATTTTGGTAATCGAGATAGTAGGCATGTTCCCACACATCAAATGCTAATATTGGTGTTAGACCTTCTGTTAGTGGGTTTGATGCATTTGCTCCTTGAGTGATAAATAGATTTCCTTCATCATCGCTTGATAACCACACCCAGCCCGAGCCAAAAAGTTTCACGCCGGCTTCCTCAAATTGTTTCTTGAATAATTCAAACGACCCAAATTGAGCATTAATGGCTTGACGTAATTCCCCTTGAGGCTCTCCACCACCGTCGGGCGAGAATGAGAAAAAGTAGAATATATGATTCCACGCCTGAGATGCGTTGTTAAACAATGCTCCTGATGAGTTGATTATGATTTCTTCAAGAGGCATATCTTCTTTATCTGTTCCTTTGATTAGGTTGTTGAGATTATCGATATATGCCTTCTCATGTTTTCCATAATGAAACTCAATAGTTTCTTTACTGATTGCCGGTGATAGAGAATCGTTGGCATATGGCAGTTGTGGTTGTGTATATAACATTGTCGTGAAGTGTTTAGGTTAATATACACATAAAACACTTCACGACAAGAATTGTTCAACTGATAATATGATTATTTTTCTAATAAGAGATATTTATTTAGTGTAGCTAATGCTTGATGATAGCGATATTCAATATCAAGATAATTTTGTTGAGCTTCCAAAAAGAAGTTTACTTCTTGAATATAAGTAATAAGACTTATTTGCCCACCATCAAGGGCTTTCTTTAATAATGTAAAGTTGTCATTATCTTCGATAGTAGGACGATAATCTTCCATTTCTTGTAATAACGAAATGGCATTTGCTCGTTGAACTTTTAATTGTGCTGATTTCTCAATCTCGTATGCTTTGTTTTGCAGTGATAATGCTTTTTGTGAAGCCTCTATTGCATTTTTTTTATGACGTTTTGAGAATGCCGGAATTGTGATGCCAATTGAAAACCCATTAAAGTATGTGCCTAATTCGTTTTCGAGCGTATATCCTAATGAAAATCCGGGGAACTTGCTCATGCTAAGGGCTTTTGAATTTAATTCTTGAGCTTTAGCCATTGATGAGAATTGAGCTACCTGTGGATCGTTTTCTTTGAGCATCTGCATGTATTTTTCTTCAGGAAGAATAGTTTCGTCGGGGTAAGTGGTTAATTCCATTAAAATATGAGAAACATCTTTACCTCCATTCTCAGCCAATAGAGTTGCCTCAAGAACATCTAATTGATTTTTTAGATTTTTATTTTGTTGCGACAATGCTATTTTCTCAATTTTCAACTTGTTGATGTCGAGCTTTGTTACTTCACCAAGCTGAATCCCTTGTTTATATTTCAATGAAAGAGTGTCGATTTGACTTTCTAATTGAGATACGAGTGAGATTTGTTTGCGAAGATTTACTATGTCAATTAGTAACAACTTTATATCAACAAGTTTATTGAGAAAATTTGACCTGTTGAGATAGTCCATAGCTTCAGTAGTGCTGTTAATTGCCTTCTTTCGTGCTGAATAAGCTCCGGGCCATTCAAAACTTTGCGATACACTCACACCCCATTTTGCACCCTCTTTTCCCCATTTATGTTCATATCCGATTTCGGGGTCAGGAAGATTATTCTCACTTTTTAGTGAGTTGATTTCTGATTCATTTTGTGCCACTGAAGAAGCGAGGGTAGGGTTGTTTGTGGCAATATCATATAGAATTTCATCAAAACTTTTTGCTTGAGCAGTGATGGTAATGATGATAACTGCAAATAGTATTATTAATCGTTTCATTTCTCTGATTTCATTGATGTTATATAATAAATAACCGGAACGACAAAAATGTTTAGAATTGTAGATGATAATAACCCACCTAAAATCACAATAGCCATTGGTGATTGTATTTCATTTCCCGGCTCACCTCCATTTATTGCAATGGGAATTAGAGCTAATGCCGAGGTAAGAGCAGTCATGATTATTGGGTTTAGACGGTCGGCTGACCCTTTCATGATTCGGTTTATTAATCCCATTCCTTCTTCTTTCAGGGTGTTATAGTGAGAGATAAGCAGCATGCCATTTCGGGTAGTGATACCTAATAATGAGATAAATCCGATAATGGCAGGAATATTGAGTTCTCCCGAAGTACATCTTAAAATTATTATACCACCAATTAGAGCTAACGGCATATTTATGAGGATTATAAGAGAATATTTTACATTTTTGAACTCTTGATATAGCAACATAAATATTATTAGCAAAGCACCGATTGAAGTGAGTGCGAGAGTGCGAGATGCTTCTGCTTCGCTTTCAAATTGTCCTCCATAGACGATATAATAATTTTCGGGCAATTTGATTTTTTCTTCTATACGTTGTTGAATCTCATTTACTGCACCTCGCAAGTCGCGGTCAGCCACGTTGGCTGAAATTATTAATCGGCGATTTACGTTTTCGCGATTAATCGTGTTTGGACCACTTGTTGAAACAATATCGGCAACATAGCTCAAAGGAATTTTTCCTTGGTTGCTGTCAATCATCAAATTTGAAATTTTGTCGATTGAATTACGATGTTCATCACCAAGTCTTACAGTGAGGTCAAATGGTAACCCATGTTCATATACTTGCGAAACAACTTCGCCACCTAATGCCACATTAATAAATTGTGTTAATTGATTTATCGTGATTCCATATTTGGCAAGTAAATCACGACGAGGACGAATATCAAGTTGAGGACGTCCCACTTGTTGCTCGATATTGACATCTACAACACCTTCCACTCCACTAAAGGCTTGCTTTATTTGAGAACCGAGCGAATATAAATGATTTAGGTCATCTCCAAAAAGTTTTATAGCTATTTGCGATTCTGTTCCCGAAAGCATTGCATCTATTCGGTGTGAGATCGGTTGCCCGATTTCAATATTGACGCCTGGAATTGTGGCGAGCTTTTCACGAACTTCTCTCACTACTTCGCCTCGTGTGCGGTCGGTGAGTTTGTAAGGTGCTTCGATTTCCGATGAGTTCACTCCAAATGAGTGTTCGTCAAGCTCGGCTCGACCGGTTTTACGTGCCACCGTTTGAATCTCGGGAATTGTGAGTAATATTTTTTCAGCTTCTTTTCCTATTTTGTCGCTTTCGTCAAGGGCAATGCCGGGGAGTGTACTCACATTTACCGTAAACGAACCTTCGTTAAACGATGGTAAGAAACTTCTACCAAGGGTAAAGAATAGAGCTATTGCAATAATAAATAAAATTCCAACAGACCCTAATATTCCCTTTTTGTTGTAAAGGCTCCATTCAAGACCTTTTGAATAATAATGCTTAAGTTTCCGGGTAATCCAAGGCTCTTTATCGAGTTTAGCTGTCGCATTTTTAGTACCTAACAAAAAACTGCATAAAACAGGTGTTAGTGTTAATGCTACGATTGTTGATGCCACCAATGCTACGATAAACGAAATGCCAAGAGGAATTAACATTCTACCCTCAATCCCACTCAAGAAGAATAGTGGCAAGAAACTCGCAATAATGATTAGTGTAGAATTCAAAATAGGCATACGCACCTCTTTCGAAGCCTCAAATACTATTGCTATGGTTGATTTACGCTCGTTATGAGGTAAAAGGCGATTTTCTCGTAATCGTTTATACACATTTTCCACATCAACGATGGCGTCATCTACAAGTGAGCCTATTGCAATAGCGATACCACCAAGACTCATTGTGTTAATTGTAAAGCCTAAAAAGTGAAGCACCAACACTGCAATAATTACCGATAATGGCAGTGCTACAACCGAAATAATGGTTGTGCGAATATTCATCAAGAAGAAGAATAATACTATAACCACAAATAAAGCACCTTCAAGCAATGATTTCTGCAAGTTGCTGATTGAATTGTCAATAAAGTCGCTCTGTTTGAATATGTTAGTTGATATGTTTAAGTCTTGAGGCATGTTTTTTGCCATAGATGCCAATTCGGTCTCTATTTTATCGGTAAGTTCGATTGTGCCTACTGCAGGTTGTTTTGTTACGGTTATCAGCACAGCCGGATTGGCACGTTCCGAAGCAACCCCAAGTCGGGGCATTTTGTTTCCAATCGTTACATTTGCAATATCTTCGATTAGAACAGTGCCATTTTCATTGCTTCTTACAACAGCTTTGCCAAGTGCTTCGGTCGAGGTAGTATTCACATCTCCTTTAATCAAATACTCATTGCCATATTCATAAAGCACACCTCCTGTGGCATTATTGTTGATTCCGTCAACGCATTCCATCACCTCAGTAAGTGTTACATTGTAATGACGCATGCGTTCAGGCATGATTTGAATTTGATATTCTTTAATATCTCCACCAATCACAGCCACTTGCGACACTCCTCCTATTGATAGTAGGCGTGGACGAATCACTCGGTCGGCAAGACTGCGTATATCACTCATTGATGTTGAGTCAGCCGTTAATCCTATAATCATTATCTCTCCAAGAATCGATGATTGAGGACCGAGGGTAGGGGTTTCTACTCCGGGAGGGAGTTGATCGTTGATTGTGGATAATTTCTCCGATACAATTTGACGGGCAGTATAAACATCTGTACCCCAATCAAATTCTACCCACACAATAGAAAAACCTGTTGCCGATGATGAACGCACTCTACGCACATCGGTAGCTCCATTAACGGCTGTTTCTATAGGAAACGACACAAGTTTCTCAACCTCTTCAGGTGCAAATCCGGGAGCTTCGGTCATTACAACTACAGTGGGAGCATTGAGGTCGGGGAATATATCAACTTCAGTTCGCATCAGCACTACAGTGCCAGCAGCCATCATCACGACCGACAATAATAATATTGTCAACCTATTCTTTAGTGAAAAACCAATTATTTTGTTCAGCATAGTCGGTCTTTTTTAATGGTTATGACTATGGCCTTCAGGAATTGCTCCGCTCGATTCTGCCAATTTCACTATGATAGCACCTTTAGTTACAACTTCGTCTTTGCGTGTTAGTCCTGAGAGGATTTCAATTTCGCTTCCGTTAGAGTTGCCTATCTCAACCAATCGTTTCTCATAACACTCATCGTCGAGTTTCACATATACAGAGTGTTTCCCTTGTTGCTCTGTTATGGCATCAACAGGTAAAACAATCGCATTTGATTTGGTGCTACCAATAAGATATACTTCAACAAATGCTCCTGGAATTGCAGAACCATTATTATCAAATGAGAAATGAATAGGGATATATCCGGTTTGTTGAGCAGTGGCAGTTGTAGGCTTCGATATCATTTTGCCATTTACCTCATTGAGGTGGATTACATTGTCGGCATACGATGGCTTGAAACTTGCAGTTGTGATAGTTGGGAGTTGCCTAAAATATTTTTCGGGAAGGTCGGCTCGCAAAGTGAGGCGTGTAGAACCCGATATGACAGCAATTGGTTGCCCGGTAGTTACATATTCCCCCTCTTTTACAAGAAGTTGGGTTATTGCACCCGAAGTTGCTGCTTTAGCAATGCCGCCGGTAGGTAAACCCGAATATGACGCTAAAGCCTCATCGTATGCTTGCTTGGCTGCATTATATTCTTTGGTCGTAACAATTCCATCTTCATGTAGTGGCGTCAATCGGTCAAGTTCGCGTTTTGTCGCTTCAACAGCCACACGTGCATACTCGTTGGGGTCGCCACCTGCTATATTTTTTGATGAAATGCGAGCTATCGTTGTGCCACTCGACACAATTTTCCCTTCTACTGTTCCGGGTGTGAATTTTACAATTCCGGGAGCTGTTGCCGCAACGATTGATTGGTCGGTTGGTGCCGATTCAATTTGCCCCGATACCTTTATAATATTATTGAAATCACGAGGTTTTACCATTTGGCTATAAACTCCGAATTTTTTAGCCTGCTCTACCGAGAGCACGATTTCACTTCCATGGTCATTCCCTCCGTGGCTTCCATGGTCGTGATGATGATGCCCTAATCCATCATCTTTTGCCGATGGTGTACATGATGTTATATAAATGAGTAAAGTAGAGCATATCGCTATACTATTCCATATTCTTTTCATATTTATTTGATTTTTAGTTTGGTAAATAGATTAATGGCATTCCCCGATGCTGTTAGCTTAGGAATGTTGATTGATAGTGTGTGTTAGCAGTATGGGGGAGCTCGAAGCCCAATAGTCCATCTAACCCCTTCATTTATAGAGGTGTTGAGTTGTGTGTTGGGATTTTCCTTTTGATAATCAATATTTGAGATGCAAATGGGTGATTCAGATATGATTGCACTTAATAATAGAGTGGGGTAGGTGTCTAACGAAAGCACAGTTTGCTTTGTTGCTTGATAATCCCCAAGGTGTGCTGAGCAATCTTCACCATCGCCACATTTGTGATCTTCATGATGGTGGCAATGATTACAACCTGTTGTTTCTTGGTTATTATGATGCTCATCGGTGTCATTACAACATATTGCTGTAACGGCAAAGATAATATTCCCTTTATCGTCATGATGATGAAACTGAATGATTGAACTCATCACAATCATCAGCAACACTACAATCGATATGCCCGAAAAACACCTTTTCATCTTAAAAATTTAGGGAACTATAACTTTGTTGGCACAACATCTCGTATAACTAATTGATTTAGGGATAGAATCCTCTCCGAATTGCAATTCGCAATTCTCCTCCCCCCCCTCTTTTCCGTAAAAAACAAGGGGACAGCTTGATTGTTTAATGCATAAGAAGCTCTCCCTCTGAAATTTGTGAAGAAAATTTTAGGGGGAGTACGGCGTAGCCGGGAGGGGGTAAAAGCTGAATAATCTATTTTTTGTTCCAACAGGGATATAATTGCTAAAATTTATCATTGCAAAATTACTAATAAAAATCGAAAAATTAAATACACATTATTAAATAAACAGAATTTAGATTTTATATATATGAATTTTATACTACCTTTGTGTAAGTAAATTCAAAATAGTGAATTATGAAAAAACTAATTACCTTGTTTCTTTTATCGGTAGCCATCGTGGCGATGGCCGACACGCCAAAGTATCTCACTCTTCATGGAGGAGAAAAAGTTAAGTCCTATTCAATAAGCGATATTCGCAAGATTACTTTTGGCAAACAAACCGCCAACAATCTTGAAGTATATCAAAAAAGTAAAACCACTGTTGACAACTATCCTTATTCCACATTTGAGAAAGGAGTGTTTGAAGTTGAGCCCTCGGGAGTAGAAGGGGTGATGGCAGATAATAATGATTTGTCGGTAGCCTATAATTCCGGTACACAAGAAATCAAGGTGTCATCAACACAAGAAATCACCGCCGTTGTGGTGTGCAACCTCAATGGCATGGTAGTTGAAATGTCATCACCCATGACAACCGAAGCCACCGTTTCACTTTCTGACTACGCATCGGGCATATATGTAGTAAAAGCAGTAACGGCT
>CAJGDJ010000002.1 GCA_904502025.1 uncultured Muribaculaceae bacterium | reverse complement strand
TTTCTTTGCCATAAACACATGAATTTTTAACCTCTTGGCGTGATTCGCTAAATACTATAAGTCCAAATTTTGTGGCTACATAAATGCAGTCATCTAAAAATGCTACATCATTTATTTCTCGTGAATAATTTATTGTTGCATTTTTTATATCGGGTATATTTACTACAGAGCCATCATCATATAAGAGATCTATATTTCCTGAGGTGTAGGTTATTACAAGATATTTTCTTACCTTATTATAGAAAATATTATCTACAATATTATCATTTAATTTATTATATAATGTGTAATTATAACTCTCTTCTGTTGTCTTATCATAAGAAAATAAATTTGTTCCCGATATATAATAAACTTTATCGGGTGTTTGTATCATTTTCTTTATGGTAGAAAACATAGAATATACGTTCCAATCTCCTACCGGAACTTGAGCATTGGAAATAAACGGTATTAAAGCAATCAATATTATTAAAATATTTTTAAACATATTCATTTACTTTATTTTATCCAATTTATTAATCAATTTAGCAGTAGCACGACCACGATGGCTTATTTTATTTTTTTCATCGCTACTCATCTGTGCAAATGTCAATTCACTCTCTATTGGTCTAAAAATAGGATCATAACCAAAACCACTATCTCCGATATGTTCATGAGTTATTTCACCCTCAACAATACCATCCATTAGAGTCAATTCATCACCTATTATTAATGCTATTACTGTTCTAAAACGTGCTTTTCTATTTTCCTTATCACACATTTTTTGCAACAATAAATTCATATTAGCTTGTGAATCGTGATTATCTCCGGCATAACGTGCCGACATCACTCCCGGTTCTCCTCCAAGCTCATATACCTCAAGACCGGTATCATCGGCAAAACAATCATAACCATAATACTCTTTCACATAACGTGCCTTAATTTCGGCATTTCCTTCAAGAGTAGATGCTGTTTCGGGAATATCTTCGTTACAATTAATATCTTTCAAACTCAAAATTTTGAATTTGTTACCTATTATTTGTCTAATCTCTTCTAACTTATGAAGATTATTAGTGGCAAATACTATTTCTTTTTTTCTATTCATATAAATTACTTTGTAAGTAATTTTATAACGAAGATTTCCCTTAAATTATTATCCTACAACAATATTGACAATTTTACCGGGCACAACGATAATCTTACGAATTTGTTTACCTTCAAGCCATTTTGCAGCACCTTCGTGAGCCAAAGCAATCTTTTCAACCTCTTCACGAGCAGTATCAGCCGCTACTTCAATATTAAAGCGAGCTTTACCGTTAAAAGATACTGCGTATGTCACTTTATCTTCTTTGAGATACTCTTCATTGTAAGCAGGCCACTGAGCATCACAAATTGTTGTAGTATTACCTATTTCGTGCCACAATTCTTCTGTTATGTGTGGAGCAAATGGAGCCAACACCACAAGTAATTGACCTAATACTTCTTTATTTGTTGATTTCAACGCATTAAGTTCGTTTACACAAATCATAAATGCACTGATTGAAGTATTATATGAGAAATGTTCTATATCGAATGTAACTTTCTTAATAAGTTTGTGAAGTGATTTTAATTCATCGCGTGATGGTTCACCATCGGTAACCACGAGGTTATCACCCTTATAGAATAAGCCCCAAAGTTTTTTCAAGAAACGGTTCACACCATCTATACCATTAGTATCCCATGGCTTACTTTGTTCCAATGGACCGAGGAACATTTCATAAAGACGCAATGTGTCAGCACCATAACGTTCTACAATGTCATCGGGATTTACCACATTAAACATTGATTTTGACATTTTCTCAACTGCGTAACCACACACATATTTGCCATCTTCAAGAATAAATTCGGCATTATTAAATTCAGGACGCCAGTTACGGAATTGATCCAAATCAAGAATATCATTACTTACTATATTTACATCTACGTGAATAGGTGTAACATCATAATCTTTCTTCAAATTATATGACACAAAAGTATTTGTATCTTTGATACGATACACAAAGTTACTGCGACCTTGAATCATACCTTGATTTATAAGTTTCTTGAATGGTTCTTGTTCGCACACTTCGCCCATATCATAAAGGAATTTATTCCAGAAACGGCTATAAATCAAGTGACCGGTAGCGTGTTCAGTTCCACCAATATAAAGGTCAACATTACGCCAATATTCATTAGCTTCTTTCGATACCAACGCATCATTATTGCGTGGATCCATATAACGAAGATAATATGCACTCGAACCAGCAAAACCTGGCATAGTGCAAAGTTCCAAAGGATAACCCTCTTCAGTAGCCCAATTTTTAGCACGACCCAATGGAGGTTCACCTGTTTCGGTAGGTAGATATTTATCTACTTCCGGAAGCAACAAAGGAAGTTTACTTTCATCTACCATTTGAGGTACACCATCTTTATAATAAACAGGGAATGGTTCACCCCAATAGCGTTGACGGCTGAAAATAGCATCACGAAGACGATAATTTACTTTTATTTTACCAAGACCTTTTTCGCTGATAAATTTTTTAGTTGCAGCAATAGCATCTTTCACTTCAAGACCATTAAGATCAAGTTCTGCACCTTTTGAATTTATCATTTTACCGGCTTTAGCATCAAAACTTTCTTCACTCACATCACAACCTTCAATCAATGGAATGATAGGAAGATTAAAATGACGTGCAAAAGCATAGTCGCGACTATCATGAGCAGGCACAGCCATAATAGCACCAGTACCATATCCTGCCAATACATAATCACTCACCCACACAGGAATTTTTTCACCTGTCAAAGGATTGATAGCGTATGAACCAGTAAACACACCCGAAATTTTCTTTTCAATCATGCGTTCACGTTCAGTTTTATGTTTAATGCTGTCGATATATTCTTTTACCTCAGCTTTTTTATCTTCGGTAACCACCATATCAACATAGGCACTTTCGGGAGCAAGTACCATAAATGTTACACCAAAGATAGTATCGGCACGAGTGGTGAAAATTTCAAGTACTACATCGCTATCAGCAATAGCAAATTTCATTTCAGCACCTTCTGAGCGACCAATCCAGTTTCGTTGAGTTTCTTTCAACGAATCAGTCCAATCGATAGTATCAAGACCATCAAGCAAGCGTTGTGAATAAGCCGACACACGAAGACACCATTGATACATCAATTTTTGTTCCACTGGATAACCACCACGAATTGAAACACCTTCGCTCACTTCATCATTAGCAAGTACAGTACCCAATTTAGGACACCAGTTTACCATAGTGTTACCAAGATAAGCAATGCGATAATTCATCAACACATCACTTTTTTCTTTTTCAGTATAAGAAGTCCATTCTTGAGCAGTAAATTCTAATTCTTTGCTACATGCTGCATTAATGCCTTCAGTACCTTGTTTTTCAAAATTTGCTACTAATTTTGCTATATCACAAGCTTTTTGCTTATCATTATCATAGTAGCTGTTAAACATTTTTATAAATGCCCATTGAGTCCATTTATAATATTCAGGATCACATGTTTTTATTTCACGATCCCAATCATAACAAAAACCTATTTTATCAAGCTGACTACGGTAACGAGCTATATTTTGACGAGTTGTTACTTCGGGATGTTGACCTGTTTGAATAGCATATTGTTCAGCTGGCAATCCATATGCATCATAACCCATTGGATGTAACACATTGAAACCTTGAAGACGTTTGAAACGTGAATAGATGTCAGATGCTATATATCCAAGTGGGTGTCCAACGTGAAGACCTGCTCCCGATGGATAAGGAAACATGTCGAGCACATAAAATTTAGGACGATTGCTATCTATTTCTGTTTTATAAGTGTTGTTATCTTTCCAATATTGTTGCCAACGGCTTTCAATATCTTTGTGATTATATTCCATAATGAAGTTATGTATTATATTGATTTATTTATAATTACTTTTCTCTTTGCAAATTTAACTATAATGCTTCTTTTTATAAAATTATCTTATCTACTCCTCTTTTATTAATAATGATGATAAAATAGTTTATCATCCTAATTTTTCTGAAATATCAAGCATTCGTTGAATAGGAATGCGAGCTTTTTCAGCTATTTCACTTTCTACCTCTATAACCGGTTGTTCATACTTAAGACAGTTATAAAGTTTTTCAAGTGTATTGAGTTTCATAAAATTACAATCATTACAAGCACATGTGCTATCTTCGGGAGGTGCAGGAATGAAAATTTTATCACTACATTTCTTTTTCATTTCGTGAAGAATACCACTTTCGGTAGCAACAATAAACTCTTTTGCATCGCTTTTTATAGCATAATTCAATAGAGCTGCAGTTGAACCCACCTTATCGGCAAGCATCACTATTGAGTTTTTACACTCGGGATGTACTAATAATTTAGCACTTGGATATTTCTTTTTTAATTCTATTATTTTTTCTACCGAAAATTGTTCATGCACATGGCAAGCACCATTCCACAATATCATATTACGCCCTGTAATACTATTAATATAATTACCAAGGTTACGATCGGGACCAAATATAATTTTTTCTTCTTCAGGGAATGATTCCACTATTTGACGAGCATTAGATGATGTTACAAGTACATCGGTTAATGCTTTCACTCCTGCCGATGTATTAACATAACTAATTACTGTATGTCCGGGATGCTCTTTAATGAATTTTTCAAATTCACTCGCAGGACAACTATCGGCTAGTGAACAACCTGCTTTAGTGTCAGGAACCAACACTTTTTTGTCAGGACAAAGTATTTTAGCTGTTTCACCCATAAAATGAACACCGCAAAGTACTATAATAGGAGCTTCAATGCGAGCAGCTATTTGAGCCAATGCCAAACTGTCGCCTATATAATCGGCTAAATCTTGAATCTCCCCTTTTTGATAATAGTGAGCCAATATAACAGCATTTTTCTCTTTCTTGAGTTTTAATATTTCTTCCCTCAAGTTGATGTTGCTGTCGATTGTAGCATCTACATAACCTTTGTTGACATTCATCTTTTTTTATTTTTATATTAAGTTTTTTAAAAAAATCTATTTAAAGAATAATAATATAGCTTGTTGATAACTGCTATAACTTTTTAGGTATAAATTTGCTTTTTAACTTATCAATGTTTCATTATCGCTTATCTTTATATAATCAACATCTATAAAGAGTGATTAATAATGAATTAGCATGGTTATCAACATTATGTTTATAAACCACAAAGTTAATAACTTTTCTTCTCTTTTCACACTAATAACTGTCAAAAATAGTGTAGAAAACGGCATAATATGTAAATGCTAACTTATTTGTTATATAAAGGGGAGTGATTATATAATAGCCTGACCGATAAATGCAAATTTAGTTATTGATTTTTCTTCAAAAGTTGTGTTATACTATTTACAGGTTATCAACACTTATTGTTAATAGTGAATGTTAATAACATCATGAAGTAAATAGGTGTTTTTATATCTCCTATATTTTGAGATATTTATAAAATTTATGCTGTATATGAAATTATTATAAAAATATGGTTATAAACACACTTATTAATAGTTTATCTACATATTAAAGTATTGATAAATAATAAATTAATTATATTATTAACATAGTGTTGATAATATGGTTATAATAAAGAAAGAATATATTCAAATATAGTTATATTATTGTAGTAGGGGAAAGAAAGAGAACATATATATGAAAATAATAAAGAATATAAGCAAATAAGAATAATATTACCTATACGAATCAATAAAGGAGGTTTAGAGCCTATAATATTACGAACTCCTTCACTGCGTAATTCTATTTTATCGTGTTGAATTTTCATTAATATCCTAATTCAAGTTGATTTTTCACAAGATTATAATAAATTCCCTTATCTTTTATAAGAGAGTTATGATTACCAATTTCTACTATTTTTCCTTTATTTAGTACTATTATCTGATTAGCATTTTTAACTGTACTCAAACGATGAGCTACAATAATAACAGTTTTTCCTTTATAAAATTTAGAAAGATTTTCTACAATAATTTTTTCATTTTCTGCATCAAGTGCATTGGTAGCTTCATCTAAAAAAATGAAATTAGGATTTTTATATACTGCACGAGCAATAAGTATTCTTTGTTTTTGACCTTGGCTTAAACCAACACCATCTTTACCTATAATAGTATTATATTTTAAAGGTAAAGACATTATAAAATTGTGAATATTTGCAATAGATGCAGCTTGTTCAAGTTTAATAATATCAATTTCTTCATCATTAACAGCTATATTACGAGCTATTGATTCTGAAAAGATGACGCCATCTTGCATCACAACTCCACATTGTTGTCTCCACCATTTAAGATTATATGAGTTAATGTTTTTTCCTGCAATAAAAATATTACCATTAACTACTTTATAATATCCAAGTATTAATTTAATAAGTGTAGTTTTTCCACTTCCTGAGGCTCCTACAATTGCAGTAACTTTTCCACTAGGTATATTTAAGGAAATATTATCAATAGTTTTTTTTGAAGAATGTGGGTCATACTTAAAAATTACATTATCAAAAATTATATTTTGTTTATTTTCAAATGATTTTATTTTATTATTATTTGTTTCTTCATTATCTGATAAATGTATTTCATTAATTCTTTCAAGTGATATTTTTACATCTTGAATTGTATATATAAAATTCATTAACTGACTAATAGGATAATTTAATTGTCCAATGATATATTGTACGGCAAGCATCATACCTAATGTCATTTGTCCATTAATAACAGCAGATGCAGCAAAAACTGTAATAAAAATATTTTTTAATTCTCCAATGAATATGCGTCCTGATTCATGGATTTGTTGAAGTTTTAATGATTTCATTTGTACTGTAAAAAGATCTGCTTGAACATCTTCCCATTCCCAACGTCGTCGTTGTTCACAATCTTGTAATTTTATTTCTTGAATAGAAGTAATAAATTGCAGTGTTTTATTTTGGTTTTTTGCTTGTTTTTCAAATAATTCATAATCAATAATTTTAAGTTTTTGTAGAAATAAAATGAACCAACCACAATGTATAATACTGCCAATAATGAATACTAAAAAAATTGATGAGTTATAAAGTAGTAAAACACAACCAAAAACTACACAACTAAGAGTAGCGAATAAAATGGTAATAAATTGAGAAGTTAAAAAATTTTGAATACGATTATGGTCGCTCATACGTTGCAAAAGATCTCCAGTGAGTTTTGTTTCAAAATATGCCATTGGCAATTTAAGAAGTTTAATAAAAAAATCACTTATTAAAGAGATATTTATACGCATAGAAATGTGCAATAAAAGCCAATTTCTTATAATATTGGTTGCTGTTTGCCCCATTATTATCATTAATTCACCAAGTAAAACAAGCCAAATAAAACCTATGTCATTGTTTGATATGCCAATATCTACAATAGATTGTGTTAGAAAAGGCATTATTAATTGCAACACACAATTAAGAAATAATCCTAAAATTATTTGAAAAAAAATATTACGATATTGCTTTAAATATCCAAATAAAAAAGAAAATGTGCGTTTTTCATTAGAATTATTATTTTTTATATTTCCAAAATTTAAAGTTGGTTCAAAAAACATTGCAATACCCTTTTCTTCTCCATTAGATTGAGTGCTTATCCAATATTTTTCGAAATATAAAAGAGAATATTTTATTTTGCCCTTTGCTGGGTCTGCAATATAAAAATATTTACCATTTTTACTAATTTTATATAATACCACAAAGTGTTTTTGATTCCAATGCAAAATACAAGGCATTATACAAGATTTAATTTGATTCAAAGAAACCTTTCCTACAATGTTTTTTAATCCTATAACAGATGCAACGTCTGACAATGCTTTTATAGACACCCCTTCACTTGATGGTGTGCAATATTGCTCTAACGATTCAATAGAATATTTGTAACCATAAAATTCGCAAATCATAACCATGCAAGCCACCCCACACTGCATAGAGTCTAATTGCCTTATAAATTTGAAACCCATATAGATTTATATATGGTTTATAGTAAATTAGATATTATTCCTCTTTTTTTTGCTAAATCAATTATAAAAGATTCTAATGAATATTGAGATGCATTAAATACACATGGTATTTCAGTTCCGGTGCTACGAGCTTCATAATTTCTGATGATGCAGGGTCCCATACAAATAGGCAGAGCTCGGCAAGATAAACATTTTTCATTTTCAAATGTAGCATATTCAAATAGAGCACTAATATATTCGTAATTCCATTTTATTGTACCATCGTCTTGTAATATACCTATCACTTTATCATCGCCATAATCTTGTGCTGTGCATTTGAATACTTTGCCATTATAATTTATTGCATAATGACTTAATTTATCAGCATAACATCTAAAAAATTGATTTGGTCTGAATGCCCAATAATTTGAGAAAAGCCCATTATTATTAAAAGTTTCTTTAATATTCTTTAATTGTAATTTATCTTTTTCATCACAATTGATTTGCCAAACTTTTTGGAAGTCAACATGAATATGTTTTTTTGCTTGTTCCGATATTAAAGGAATTATTTCGTCTATGCCATAAAGAGTTTTTTTGTCGTAATTAATTCGCATTATTATTTTGGCATTTGGAATAAAAAGAGGAATTCTATTTATGTTATTTATAATGCAATCAAAAGTTCCTGTTTTGTCAGAATTAAATTTTATTGTATTGTGATGAATTCGATTACCGTCTATTGGTATTTGAAAACTATTTAATCCAAGTTTATTCATTTCAATCAACATATCTTCAGTCATGAAAACCGAGTTAGTAGTTGCATGTTGAGTTAAACGAACGCCAAATTCAGCACATAACTCTTTCGCATGAGTTGATATTGGTTTAATAACTTCATTGAAATACATCAATGGCTCTC
The DNA here is from genome assembly GCA_904502025.1 of uncultured Muribaculaceae bacterium. Taxonomy (GTDB): domain Bacteria; phylum Bacteroidota; class Bacteroidia; order Bacteroidales; family Muribaculaceae; genus RGIG4079. Next base: position 76,795 of record CAJGDJ010000002.1, on the reverse strand, counting down.
CTCCAAACCAATCTAAATGCAATGCAGGAATTTTTTGATTGACAATGAGATGAGAGATGTGTTTTTTTACAGATTCAACCAAGTTGTCTGACATTCTTCCTTGATGAATAGCATTAGCATATTCTGTGGAACAATACCAACATGTTAGATTGCAATCTAATGTTGGGTTTATTGTAATATGGGTAATTTTATCTCTATATATTTTTAGGTTGTTTCTTAGTTTAATAAAACTTAATTCATTATAATCAGATATAATAAATCCTGCATTCTTTAATCCAACGTATAATTTAGGATAAGTTGTCTCAAATTCAGAAAGATTATTGAAATAATACTGAAAAATTTCATATTCCGAATTGGTTAATAACAACAATGAATTAGAAATGGTATTATATAAAAGAATGTTAGAATTATAAGGAATAGAAATATTGTAATAACTTATTTTATCCATGACTACGAATTTAAATGTAGCTACAACATTATGTGCTGTAGCTACAGGTGTTAAAGTATTAAGCTAATATAGGACAAGAGTCTTGTGGTACTTTGCAACCACAACCAGCTAATAAACAACCGCAAACCTCTTGAGTGCATGTACTATCTTGCATGCATACACATACATCAATGACACCACAATACAAATTTGAGCCACAATCAGTATGGCACGAACCTTGCTCAATTGGTAGCCATTCCCCACCAAGGATTTCTTCTTGTTCAATGTAACTTAAACGTTCTAAAATTTCTGATTCATTCAATTTCATATTCATAATTATTATCAGTTAATTTATTTGAAGAAGTGAACTATTTATATCTGTATTGATGTCTTTCTTTATTTTTTCGGTTTTGTATCCGAAGTCAAAAGAATAAGCGAGTGAAATATTGCAATATTGACATGATGTTTGATTGGAATATTCAGAATCAAAGTAATAGCAATCTGTTTTTAAATAAGACTTAGTTATCCTTTTATGAAAAGGATTGTTTATATATACCGAAGCATAAAAATTGCGATTGATATATGTCGCTTTTATGCTATAACTAATGGGTGCTGTAGTAACAATTGCATTTTGTCTGTTCAGTTTTTTTGTGCTGAAATTTATTGCTGGAGCAATTGAGAAGTTACCAAGGTAACATTTTCCACTAATATTCCCTGTCAATTCATTATTAAACCATCTATTATTTTCAATATTAATTTGAGTATGTGCATATCTTATGTCGCCTGTTAATGAGATTTTTTTAGAGATATTATAAGTTAATCCACAAATGATTGAAGCGTATTGATTGTTTCCGTTATTGGAATAAGATTTAATAATTTTGTTTATGCTATTGTCTATTGAATAATTGGTTATAACAGGGTTGTAATTATAAGCATATTGCGTAATCCCTGAAACATTAAATTTGCCAAATTGACCTTGATAGTAAATATAGGTATTAGTGTCATAAGATTTTTTTAAATTTGGATTGCCTGCCATAATCATATATGGATTAATTTCCACCAATGAATTGTTGATTATATTAGAGCCGTAGTTAGAGTTTGCAAGCATAAAATATCCTGATAACATTCCATTTTTGATGCGTTGTGTTAATGTTAAATTAAATCGAGGATTTAAGAATTTATTAACTGAAGAGTGTTGATTTTGGTAAATATTCCAATCAAAACCTACTCGTGCCTGTAATGAAAATCTTTTAGTAAAAGAGTGGTTGTATCCGACAAAGCCTATTAAGGAATTTCTCCACAAATTATGTTTTTGAAAATTGTTCCCTGAATAATTTGCATCAAAAATTTTATAAAAATCAAATAATTGAGTCGAAAAAGTTCCATTGGAGAAATTGTGTTGATACGTTATTCCACAATCAAAGAGTCCGGCATCTTCAGTTTGATAAGTGTTGTTAGTATAATTGTTCTCAATATATTCACGCTCATATTTATTTTTAGAATATTGACCATTAAATTGGTATAATATCAATTTTGAGTCATCAAATTGGATTTGCCCGTTGATGTTTAGTGAAGGGGACAAGTTATTCATATGGGATGAAGAACTATTATTTAATTGAGATAAAGAATCGCAGATTGTCCCTAAAGAAGCATTATTGGGAATTGAATTGTGTATTAAAGAAAGTTTAGCATTTAAGTAATGCTTTTTTGTTTTCCATTGTGTTCGAAATTGAACATATTCATTGTTGTTTTTTTGAGATATTTCAGTATCAATAGTGCGATTAACAATTGGATTTAATTGATATGATTCTGACTTGTGTTGAGTATTCCCCTTTATATTGGCATAATTAACCCCGGCAAATACGGAGTAGGTCAAATTTTTAGAATTTATACTTGATGCAATATTATAATTTCCTTGAGTATATCCAATGGTTTGAGTTCCCTCTATTTGAGTATAACCGCCATAATTATATTGTTTTACTACAAAATTAATCGCAATATAATTGTTTGAGTACTTACCTTTTGGTGCGTCAAAAAATTCAATTTTTTCAACATCTTTAGGTCGAAGCATTTTAATGTCAGTTTTATCGCATGGAAGACCATTAATGTAAATGCCTACTCCAATTCCAAGCATATCAACGTTACCGGATTGAGCATTTACATTTAATCCAGGAATCATTATTGATGATAATAAATCATACCCATTAAAAGAATGCTTCTTTTGCTCTGAAGTGGGTAATATCAAAAGATAATCATCAACGCGAGTTATATTTTTTGCTTCAACAATAAGTTCAGACAAATTTATTGTTGAGTTAATACTATCATTAGAATTATTTGCAGTCGCTGTATTATTAATGATAGATATTAATACAATTAAAAACGCACACAAATAGTTGTTCATAATACTTTTAGTTATAAGGCACCCGGCTCTCCGCGATCCGAGTACCACGAGCTTATGATAACAAGGATAATTGGTCTGCTCAATTATCTGTTACAGTGAGTAACTACCGGCATAGCAAGAACCATCATCGGTAACTATTGTAATATAATAGTTGCCAGCAGAGGTAGATGTGGCGATTGATACAGCACCAAATGCAGAGTCAATTAATTCGTTGTATATAGCTTCACTTTTATTAAAGTTGCCAATATTGTTATATGCAATGGCTAATGAATAGTAAGCATATTTTTTGTGAGGATGCTTGTTAATCTTACTAAAATGATTATAGCTTAATTTGCTATATTTTAGGACTTCATTGTGATTATTGGTTTTATGGTAAATATCACCTAGTGTTCCATAAATAAGCCCTAAATAAAAGTCTTCATTTAGTTCCTTAGCGAAGTTTTCGGCTTTACTGCATGCTATTATTGCATCGGATAGTTTATTTTGGTTTAAAAGAATTTTACCATAATAATAGTAGGAGAGCATAGCAAAATGAGGGTCGTTGCCATCAGCAAAATATTCTATAGCAGGGGCAATGATAGAATCGGAAGAAAGATCTATGTAGTTTTTGTCGAGGGCTTGTGAAAGTAGAACGGCATATATAGCACGTCCACGCTCGGTAGATAGGGTTGTGGTATCAATACTATCTTGGAGAATTGACAAAGCGACTTCGCAACGATCTTCCATCACCGCCTCGGCACGTTCAAGTAATTGCTTGTTACGCCCACTTTCCCCACAGGCTGTGAGCAAGAGAAGTGATAATATGATTGTAAAGAGATGCTTCATGTTGCAAATATAACAAAAATGCTTTCAACTCAGCGGAATCTATTAAAATTTTGCACTTTCCGCTGAGTTGAGGGTGTTTTTAATCTATAAATACTCTAAGTTGATATTATAATGTGCTTTTAATTTTCTCGATAATAGTGTTTATATCAAGGGTGCTTTCGTCGGTTTCAAATAATAAACGATTAGTGGGTATTATGGCAGCGGTTTGAGGATTGAAATGTTCGCCGAGTGATATATAAAATCCTTGATTAATTAATTGTTGGGCGAGTTGAGGTTTACCTCTAAAGCCATGAATAATCCAAGGCATAGAGGGGCTTAACTCTTTTTTGAGATCTATTATATCATTGAAAGCTTTTACACAATGTATTATAAGAGGTTTTTTGTGTTGTTCGCTCAATGCCACATGAAGACGAAAAATATCAATTTGTTTATTTATAGATGCTCCTTTAAGAGTGTCAATGCCCGTTTCCCCTATTGCTATAACTTGAGGATTAGCGGCAAGTGTTTTGAGGTTTTCAATAGTTGTGGAATCTATATTTGAAGTATGCCAAGGGTGAATACCCACAGAGTGATATGCTCCCTCAATTAATTGTTCATGTGGGTAAATATTAATAATGGCATCTTTGCGAGATTTATTATGGGTGTGTATGTCAACACATGGAAATATCATGGCACAGGATCATAGCCACTACCACCCCATGGATGACAACGGCATATTCTTTTAATGGCAAGCCACGCTCCTTTTATAGCTCCATGTTTTTTTATGGCTTCTATTGCATAGTGGCTACAAGTGGGTGTAAAGCGACATGCTGGAGGAAACAATGGAGAAATACAAAGTTGATAAAAGCGTATTGGTAATATTAATATGTAACTAAATATCTTTTTCATTAGTGTTTTCCGATATATTTTTCAGTATTTTTTTCACTGCTTTTTCTATTGTTTTATAAGGTAACAATGAATTAGCAATATAAATAAAGGCTACATCTATTTTGGCATCATTTGGTAGAGTGTAGTTGTGATGATTGAGGCGATATGCTTCACGAATGCGTCGGCGTATCATCACACGATCCACAGCGTGGTGAAGACGTTTTTTTGGCACAGATATAAGAAATTGCATTGGTGCATCGCAGTAGCGACCATCGTTTTGTCGCCACACAGCACGCAAAGGGTAGGCAAGCATGGCTTGCGATGTGCCACCGGGCTGAAACAGCATGTTGATGGCAGTGTTGCTACACAATTTTTCTTTTTTATATAATCTTAATTTATAGTGCACTGTTTATAATGAAAAATAAAAAAGTCTTGCAAGTTTAGTAAAATATCACGATACATGCAAGACTTTTATGAGATTATGTGATTGTTTTGTTTATGCTGATGCCATTTCGTTTTTGAGATATAAATCCAATGCTGCAGTCATAGAAGGTGCTTTAACAGAGGGAGCTTCTATATCAAGACGGAAACCTGCATCACGAATAGCTTTGGCTGTAGTAGCTCCAAAACAACCTATTTTTACATCTTCTTGCTTAAATTCAGGGAAGTTTTTCAAAAGAGAATCAATTCCCGATGGGCTGAAGAATAACAACATATCATAATCAAATTTTTCATCTGGACCAAAATCGTTGCTCACCGTACGATACATTACAGCTTTGGTATAGTTGATGTTATTTTTGTCAAGTATGTTGAGATCTTCTTCTTTGTGAACCGATGAAATAGCGTAAAGAAATTTTTCTTTGTTGTGTTTCATCAAGAAAGGCAACAATTCATCGAGTTTACCTGTTTTGCCGTGGAATATTTTGCGTTTGCGATATATGATATATTTTTGCAAATACAATGCTATTGATTCAGTAGTGCAGAAATATTTCATTGTGTCGGGTATAGAAATCCGCATTTCTTCACATAAACGGAAAAAGTGATCTATTGCAGTGCGTGCAGTAAAAATAACTGCAGTATAATCTGAAATAGAAATTTTAGATTGACGAAATTCTTTTGCCGAAAGTCCTTCAACTTTGATAAATGGGCGAAATTCTATTTCAACACCATATTTTTCCGCAATTTCAAAATAAGGAGATTTCTCAGATGTTGGTTTTGGTTGAGAAACTAATACTTTTTTTACCTTCACGCTTGTAACAATTTGAATTACTGTAGATTACCAGCAATAATTTGTGCTATTCCATACACAAAAAATACAGGTATAATTTCCAGGGTGCAAAGGTACAAAATAAAATAGAATAAAGAGCCAATTTTATTGTAAAAAATTCTAAATCCCTTGAAAATAAACATCAATCTAACAATAATATAGAGTATAATTGCTATAGTTAGCATTGTCTCGGTAGTTGTGGGATAAAAGATGGAAATTAAGGTGGGAATGATTAAAGCAAATCCTAAAAATATGTGTGAAGCATTAAATCCTTTTATCCATTGTGATAGTCCTCCGTCGTCAGAAAACACCCACCCTACTATCGAATATGAAGTTAATTGAAATAGATAATAAAGACCATAAATCCCTATCATGCTATAGGTGGTTACTAATATTTTATCAGGATTAATAGGTATGATAGTGTTGATGTAGGTACTTAGTAATATACCGGCATAAACACATAATTGAAATATGAGAATAGCAATAAGGCTACGTTCGTTGGTAGTGTGGTCGTCAAAAGCATTGGCTCTGCGACGCACATTCCATAAACTTTGTGAATAAGTTGAAAGCATACGTCGATAAGAGCTGTAATTAAACGAAACCAACAAAAACGTAATTGATAATAATATCAATATACCCGAATCATGACCCAGATGATTGATTCGTGATTGTGGTTCTTTGCCCGACATAAATGGTTTAAAAGTAGTAGTGACAGTGTCGGTTGTTGATTTTGAAAGTGTATCAACTTTTACCAATGCACTATCTACATATAATGAATCTCCTGTAAAAACACTATCGGTAGAGTAATTTATAGTATCGGGTATTGTGTTTAATGAATCGATTTTCTCTTTCGTTAGAGAGTCTGAGGTTGAATCAGAATGAAGTTTCTTATCCAACTTTTGTTTGTTGGATTTATCATTCTTCTTCATTTCTTTTTTTGCAATTGAAGAATTTTTATTTGTTTTATTTTCTTCTGCAGGCATTTTAATATTTAGATGAAAGAGAAACGTTTTGAGTATTAACAAGAGCCAATTCTAAGGCTTCGTCGGGAGTGTTGGCAACCAACCATATATTACTATGGTCTTTTTTCATAAAACCATCTTCAATAGCCTTATTAAGCATTTGAATCAATGGATTGAAATAATTATTGATGTTGAGGATAATTATTTTGCCATCATACAATCCCAATTGTCGCCATGTAATTATTTCGAGCAATTCTTCAAGAGTGCCACACCCTCCCGGCATTGCAATGGCTGCTTTAGACATTCGAGCCATTATTTCTTTGCGAGTGTGCATATCGGGAGTTATTTCCATTTGGCTCAATTGAGGGTGATGCCAACCGTTATCGACCATGAATTGAGGAATAACTCCTATTGCATTGCCTCCACGACTTAATGTGCCATCAATCACAGCTCCCATCAATCCGGTGCGTCCGGCACCACACACCATAGCATTGCCCGAATCGGCTATCAAGCACCCCAATTCATAGGCTGCATCGATATATGATTGGTCAATGAGTGAACTTGAGGCACAGTAAACGCAAATGGCATCTCTTTGTTTCATGGGTGCAAAATTACTACAATTATTTGACCAAGTTTAGAAAACGAGTGAGAGATTCTTTCTCGGCATTGGCAACTAATTGATAAAAAGGCTCTTGATTTTTATTTATATGAGATTCCTCGAGTGATTTATAATAAGAGAGTTTTAACTCGTAGTCGCCTTTTAATGAAATGATTAAATAACCATGACGAAGAAGATATAGATTCATCAACAATCGACTTGTGCGACCATTGCCGTCAATGAAAGGATGAATTCGCACTAATTCATCGTGGAGAAATGCTGCAATTTTAACAGGGTGTTGACCATTGGCTTCCATTTGTTGATATTGCAAAATGAATTCCTCCATTTGTTTTTCAATCAAATATGGTTGAGGTGGAGTGTGCCGACTTCCTGAAATAAGAACGGGTACGTTGCGAAACTTTCCAGCATTTTCCTTATCGATACCTCGCAAAATAATAGCGTGTATTTGCAAAATAATGCTATTATTTATTACAAAACCATCTTTTGAAGCTATTTCACGTATGAAGTCAATAGCTTCTTTGTGATTAATAGCCTCTAAATGCTCATTTAAGGATTTTCCACCGATGGTTAATCCTTCATTTACAACAAGTTCGGTTTCTTGTAGAGTAAGAGTATTACCTTCGATACGATTACTTTCATAGGTATATTCAATGTCGAGTGCAGATTGTAGTTTGTGCAAAGCAACATTGGGCAAGGGACGCATTGATGTTAATTCGTTTTTCAATGCATCAATTTCTTGATATATATCAATGATAGTCATTTCGCTTGGTTAATTTCTATTTTTTTGCAAAGATACAATTTTAATTCAAAATCATAGAGTAGAAAAACATAAACTACGCCAAAATTTTTGGCGTAGTTTATGTTGTGATGAATTTGAATATTAAAGTTATAACAACAAATACGATATGCAAATATTAAACCTGACGCATCTATTTCTACTTATATGTTGTGTAGTATGTTTATTGGAAACTTATACTTAGCCAATCCATGCCTTTCCATTGATAGCCATATTTAACTTCACTCTGCTTGTTGGAGTTGAGTGTAAGGTCGATTATTGAACTATCAAATGTATAACCTTGGTCGGCAAATTCGATATTGCCTGATGCTGTTAGTATCAACGTTTGCAATCGAGAGGTATTGCTCAAAGTGTTTGCCCCTATCTCAATCGCCTTGGGAAGTGAAAGAGTTTTCAATGCTTTGCATTTATCAAAGACATTCTCTTTTATGTTTGTAGCTTCGGGGAGAGAGACACTTGTGAGAGCCGTACAATTGTAAAAGGCTTTGTTGTGAACAGTAGTTGCACATGGCAGTGAGATTTGTTTCAATGCCGAACAACCTTCAAATGCCAAAAGTCCGATTGTGACAGCTTTGGGTAGAGACACATTAGACAATGCTGTGCATTTATAGAATGGTCCTACATAATTGCCAGATGTGTTACCTATTGTTTCGGCCAATGGGAGGTTGATTTTTTGATTGATGATGTAGATAATTTATCAAATATTCCCATTGAGGTAAAATCGGGGAAAGATTATACTACGCATAGTGCTTTGAATAAATTTTTGTCAACTGAAGAATATAATATACACCGTGCATATGTGTTATCAAATGAACGAAATGTATATACACAAAAAGGCATTACATATATTCCTATATATTATGTAATGTTCTTTAAGAATGAGTCAAAAGAAACAGTTCAATTATTAGAGTAGTGATTGGTTGATATATAAAAAAACAACAGTGAGTCAAAATGAAAATGACTCACTGTTTGTGTTATATTGAAGTTGTTATTTTACTTTGCCCACACTTGGTATTCGCCGGGGTTGAGTTTTTTAGGGAGTTTGTTGGCTTTTGCGTCGAAGATGTTGGTCATGCCTTCGATAGAAGGTGCTTCGCCGGTGAATTTCACTTTTTGTGCTTTTGCTCCTAAGTTGACCATTACCAATACTGAGTCGTCGCCTACTGTGCGAGAGAAAACATAAAGGTCGTTGCTGGTGGTTGGGCAACGCACCATTTTGCCACCTTTTTCGCCTGCGAGAAGTGCACGGTTTTCATGTTTGAGACGGTTGAGTGTTTGGTAGAATGTGAAGTATTCGTTGCGAGGTTCCCATTGAGGTGCGTTGTCTTTCTTGAAGAACTCAAAAGCACGATTCATGCCTGTTTCTTGACCGGTGTAAATCAATGGCATGCCGGGGAGAGTGTAAGAAAGCACTGCAAATGCTTTGTTGAGGTTGCCAAGGCGGTCAAACTCTGTACCTTCCCATGAATTGAGGTCGTGGTTGGTAACCATGTTCATCAAATATGAGTCGATGGGGTATTTGGCTGCCTGATCGGCAAGGAGCGAGTCGATAGCAACGGCAGTTTTTGTAGGGAAAGTTTTCATTGGTTCTCCCTCTTTTTGGAAAGTATATTGACCTGAAGTGGTAGCGATTTCACTCCAAAGGTCTTTCATTGGCCAGTTGTAACCCATGTCGAAGCCATGTAGTTGCAATTCGGGCACACTTGCTTCGGCGAGCATAAAGAGGTCGGGTTTCACTGCTTGGAGTTGAGGGCGAGTGTCGTCCCAGAAGTCGGTAGGCACTTCCATTGCCACGTCGCAACGATAGCCGTCGATACCTACTTCGGTGAGCCAGAATTTCAACGCGTCAACCATCGCTTTACGCATATAGTAGTTGTCGTAGTTGAGTTCATACACGTCGGTCCAGTCAAATGGGCCATACATTTCACCATTTTTGTTGCGAGAGTACCATTCGGGGTGCTCGGTAACCCAAGCGTTGTCGCAACCGGTGTGGTTAGGAACCCAGTCGATAACCACTTTCATGCCCAATTTGTGAGCCTCGTTTACAGCATGTTTGAATTCGTCGAGTGTGCCAAATTCGGGGTTTACAGCCTTGTAGTCTTTCACTGCATAGTAGCTGCCGAGTTCCCCTTTGCGATTTTTCTCAGAGATGGGGTGAATGGGCATAAACCAAAGAATATCCACACCAAGCTCTTTGAGACGAGGAAGCTCCTTAACGAAAGCATTGATAGTGCCTTCGGGGGTGAATTGACGGAGATTTACCTCATAAATCACAGCATTACGACTCCATTCGGGGTGAGTCACTGAAGTGCGAGCAGGAGTTTGTGCCACTGCATCTACACTGCCGGTCAACCCCACAAGAGCAGCCACACCGGCAATCATTGATTTCAAAATATTTTTACGCATAAATAAGATAGATTTTATAATTATTTAGAATTAAGCAAACTTTTTTCGATGTCTTCAATGCTAGGAAGAGATGATTTTATATCTGTAGGATATAGTTTTGATAGTTCATATTCAGAAATTCCAATAGGTTGAATACTTGACTCTAATGCATATTGAGCTAAAACATTGTCTTTATTTTTGCAAATAAGGAGTCCTAAAGTTGGATTATCGATATCTTTCTTTAAGATATGGTTTACTGCGGTAATGTAGGTTCCTAATTGCCCAATATATTCAGATTCAAATTTACCGGTTTTTATTTCAATGACCACGTAGCAACGAAGATTTAAATTATAAAAAAGCATATCGATAAATTTTTCGGTATCACCAATCTGTATTCGATATTCGCGACCGATATATGCAAATCCTTGTCCAAGCTCTAACAGAAAATTTCGAATATTTATTTCTAAAGCATCTTTTAATTCTTTTTCCCTATAATTTTCGGTTATAGAAAGGAAGTCAAAATTATATGGATCTTTTGTTATTTCTTGTGCTAAATCTCCTTGTGGAGGAGGAAGTGTTTTTGAAAAGTTACTGATAGCTTTTCCTTGTCTTTCAAACAAATCCGTATCTAAAAAATTTAAAAGAACATTTCTACTCCAATTATTTTCAATTACTTTTTTTACAAAAAAGAGTGCTTTTTGAGGATGATTGTAGAATTTGTCAATAATATATTTGTGATGTCCCCAAGGTATTTTCCATAAAATTGAATCTGGAATTTCACCCTCAACTTGGGGGTGAATTATATTATTGTTAATTTCACCCTCAACTTGGGGGGTGAATATCTCTAAATTATTATACAATAGAAAGAATCGTTTAGAATAGCCTAAATTAGTTTCAGACAAACCCTTTATTTCCGGCAATACTTGTTTTAAATCAGAACTTAATCTCTTGAGAAATTTGTTTCCCCATTTATTCTCAGCTTGCATCATGACAATATCTCTACCTAACGACCAATAAAACTTCAACATTTCTTTGTTTATAAATGTTGCTGCTTTTAACTGGCTACTCTTATATCGCAAGCTAAGATCTATTAACCACGTACGATAGTCTTTATCTGGTAAAGTTAAGTTATTCATTAATACTCAAATTTAAGATGTAAAAATCCATATTTTACTTTGTTACAGCGGTAACAATTTACAACCGTAACAAAATTAATTATGATTCTGCGATAAAACAATAGCATATAACTTTTTTAACATCAAAATTGAAGCAGGCTCATTAAAAGGGGTGTGTCATTTTAGAAAAAGTTGTAAAAACTTAAAGAATTTTCTTCACAAAACTATTGTTTTTCAAATGTTTTATTAACTTTGCGAATGAATGGGCAAGAGTGCCATTCATTTACATTTTGGATTTATAGCGTTTTTGCTATTATTTCGACCTAAGAAACTACCACTTTCAAAAAAGGCATACAGAAATAATAGGCACCAAAACGCCTACGCTTATGCGTGGGTTGTGTCTATCTTGTATGCGGGTATGTGGTAGTACCCTTAGGCGTGATAACCAATTCACGCTTTCTTTTTTAGTTATGCGTGTGAACACAATGAATAAATTAACTTTATGTATAACTAAATCCTTTTATTTATGAAGTATTTAATATTCTTATTTTCAGTCCTAGTCGCAGCTAATTCGTATACACAAACTCTGGTCGAATTTAAATTACAACGCAATGGATACTTTGTTGCTCCCGATGGAAAACCTTACATTGTTGTAGAATACGATGGCAAAACAGTACAAGAGTTGTATTCCTTAGTAAAATCTAATGTTATGACATTATATAAAAGTCCCCAAAATATTATGAGCGAAAATTATCCCAAAGAAATCTCTATTCAAGCATTGTCTAACATATTAGAAGAATCATATAAATTTGGAGAGGGTTTTGTTTCGTATAGAGCTTATTATAATTATATTTTTCATTTTAAGGATGGAAAAATAAAAATAGATGCACCTCTTATAGATCCGAATTTATATGTGACATCTACTGGGGCTACATATTCTAAAACATTTGAAAGTCTAATTAAAGGATGGTTTGACAAAAATGGAGAGATAAAGAAAAAGAAACTTAATAATGTGAGAAAAATAGAAAATACATTTAATCTTCCGATTAATTATTTATTGGGAAGTAGTAATGATGAAGATTGGTAAAATAGAATATCCTCACTAGTTCAGTGAGGATATTCTATTTTATTGCGATTTTACAACATATTTGCTGCATATAGGGGTAAATTTATAATCTTATCGGAATTTTTCCACTTAATTAGCTCATTTATAGGTTCTCTATACATATTAATCACAAAAAATGAACGAACTTGCATTTTTTGAGTAAAAAAGTGCATTGAAGTTTTATGTTTTCACTTTTTTAATTCGATATGTAATTTCCCCAAAAATCGTGGTAGTTGTGGAGCCAAATATTTTGAATATAGATAATAACAGCCAATAGGCACAACTACACCAACGATTGAGTATAAAACCCAAAATATATCGTTAGCAGAATTAAAATGCACCACCATGTGACAACCAATCTGTCGCATATCAAGGTCATAGTAAAGAATCTTTATCAAACTAACTATCTTAAATGCACAAATGTGCCACACCAATATATACAAACTGTTATTTCCACAATAGGCAATGAAACGTGAAAATTTAGAAGGTTTTAATTGGGCAATATGGTATGAAATATTGTAAGTCATAATCCAACCGGCAATACCGGTAATTGGGAGAGTGAGAGGGTCAAAAGCAGTGGGACGTACATTCATTCCATGCCATTTCAATAGTGATGCCCCAATTATAATAACAGCTCCCACCAATGCCCACACAAGATGATGTCCTATTTTTGATTCATATTTGCGATATAACACGCCCACACCAAAGAAAAACACACCCATAGTGTCGCGAAATCCTCCTTGAGGCATCGATATTTTTAGTCGTTCGCACGATAGGGCAAGCCCTAATCCGATAGCCATTAGGCAAATCATAACAGGAATTGTAGTGGTGCGATTGTGTAAAAACTTCACTTTGTTGAGAAGTTTGTATAGAACCAAAAACACTATACTTGCCACCAATAACGCTCTAAAAAACCAAAATGCTCCGGCAAGAAACTCATCATAACCTTCCATCGACGTTACGATATATATCATTCTTTGCCAAAACTGGTGCCATGAATAAGGGTGAGTAACGCCATTTTCCCAATTGCCATACACCTCATTCATTATGCCCCACTTAAACATTAAATTATGAATCAATAAAAAGAAAAGACTATATTTCACAAAAGGGACATATAGACCTTTGAACCGCTTTTTGATAAAATCGCAAGGATTATCGAGAGCCGAAAGCTTAAAGAAATAGCCTGCCGAAATAAAAAACACAGGCATGTGAAAAAGATAGATTGAACGCATCAAAAGCCCGGGCATCTCAGAATGACCAATAACCATTAATATTATTGCAAAACCACGAGCAATATCAATTGCATAATTTCTTTTCTCCATTGAAATAGTGTTACGATTCACCCCACAAAGATACAACATAAAAACTTAATAGTTATTGCTGTATATAAAAAAGATTATGAGAATGAAATCCTACGTATAGAGTTTATTAGTGATATATATTTCTCATATATTCATTGGGTTCGGCAGAATGGTTGTAAAAATTGAGATAAATGAGTATTTTTGTAGAAAATATGTTTGAGATAAAGACTTGAGCAAAATCATAATTACACGCTTATGAGCAAAAAACTTTTAGTAGTAGGAGCCGGTGGTTTTATCGGTGGCTTTATCGCAGAAGAGGGTTTACGTCGTGGCTTTGAAACATACGTTGCTATACGTGAAACGACTTCACGTCGTTATCTCACTGATGAACGATTGCATTTTGTGGTACTTGACTATGGCGATGAGGAGTTGATGGCAAAAACTCTCAACGAGGCTTTGTCCGAAGGTGAAAAGTGGGATTTTATTATTTACAATCTCGGTGCGACGAAATGTGCAAACTTTTTTGATTTCAATCGCATTAATTTCCTTTATCTACGCTCATTTGTTGAGGTGTTGCATGATATAGACAAAGTGCCTAACCGATTTTTGTTTATGAGTAGTTTAAGTGCGTTGGGCATGGGCGATGAAAAAAGTTACACGCCTATTTCGTCGTCAACAATACCTAATCCTAACACCCGTTATGGCTTATCAAAAATAAAAGCCGAAACATATCTTGAGACTGTAGAAAATTTCCCATATATCATTTTCCGTCCTACAGGTGTATATGGCCCCCACGAACAAGATTACCTCATGATGATTAAGAGTATCGATTCACATTGGGACTTCGGTGTGGGGTATCGCAAGCAGTTACTAACATTTATTTATGTTGAGGATTTAGTAAATGCCATGTTTGACGCCTACGAAGCCGGTGTAGTGCGTAAAAAATATATCATTTCGGAAGATGCTTGTTACACACAAAAGCAATTTCGTGAAATTGTGGCACGCGAATTAGGAGTGAAATGGGTTATCCCAATGAAATTACCATTATGGATTGTCTATATAGCTTCATTTTTTGCCGAAAAATGGGCTGTGGCACAGTTGAAAGCAAGCACACTTAATCGCGATAAATTCAAGATAATGAAGCAACGCAACTGGTCGTGTGACGTGAGTGACGCAAAACGCGATTTTAATTTTAATCCAAAATTTTCGCTCGAGGACGGCATAAAAGCTACTGTGGCGGCTTACCTTGCTGAAAAACTACAAGCTAAAGAAGAAAAGAAATGAGTAATAATATTGAGAAAAAGAAATTCCCTTGGTGGATTAAATTATTGATAATTGTTTCAGCATTGCCTGTATTGACGTTGCCTATGATTATTGGCAAATGTAGTGCAATACAATATGACGGTGCTAAAATGTTTTTTATGTTTTATCCTCTTTATGTGGTAGCATCAACAATTTTAGCGTGGATTAGTTATCGTCAACGTCCCGAAATGACAATTATTTTAATTTTACTCTTATGGCTCACGCATATAGCAATGTGGATGTTGCCCGGAGCAATATAAAAGAGAGTAAGAATAGAAAAGAATAGGATGTTTGGTTAAAATTATTAACAAAAACCTGTTTAATTGATAAAAATCTTTAATAAAATGCATTTTATGATGGAAAAGCATGTTTTATAACATAAAAAGTTATACCTTTGCATCGTGTTTTTCATGGTATTAGATTTAAGGTTAAGAAGATTGGTTGTCGAGATGACAATCAATTTTTTTTTCGCCCTACTTGATTGTTGATGTTAATTGTTTGATTTTCTGCTTATTTCAAATCTAAAAAGGTTATTTATTTTGGTGGTTGTGATAACCGTTTTTGACCACCAAATTTGACCACCAAATGCAACAATTTTTCACAACCGAAATTAGCGTAAACTTCAACCTACGACAAACACGCAAAAATATAATAGGCACACGCAAGATATTTTTATCCTACTTTTTTACCACAAAAGAATTTCCCCATGACGAGCGGTCGAGGTTGCGATAAGAGATGGCTTCACGCATGTGAATGGGGGTTATGTTGGGCGATGCGTCGAGGTCGGCAATAGTGCGAGCTACTTTGAGGATACGATCGTAGGCACGAGCCGACATGTCAAATCGTGTCATAGCATCGTGGAGAATCTTCTTGGTATTATCATCGAGTACGCACCATTTTTCGAGCAATCGAGAGTTCATTTGAGCGTTACAATGAATCGACTTTTCATCTTTGAAACGGAGTGTCTGAATAGCACGAGCGGCAATCACACGTTCGCGAATTGTGGCACTGCTTTCCCCTTTTTGTAATGATGACAATTTTTCAAAAGGAACGGGCAAAATTTCGACTTGAAGGTCAATCCTATCGAGAAGAGGACCGGAGATTCGACCGAGATATTTTGTAACTTGCCCCGGCATACATGTGCATTCTTTCGTTGGGTGGTTGTAATAGCCACAAGGACAAGGGTTCATTGATGCTACGAGCATAAAGCCTGCCGGATAATCGATGGTATATTTTGCACGTGCTACGGTAATATGTCGATCTTCAAGTGGTTGACGCATAACTTCAAGCACCGAGCGATTAAACTCAGGAAACTCGTCAAGGAATAGAATGCCATTGTGGGCGAGTGATATTTCTCCGGGCATAGGGTTGGCTCCTCCTCCAACAAGAGCTACCGGCGAAATGGTGTGATGAGGCGAGCGGAATGGGCGTTGTGTCATCAACATTGAACCACCTTTGAGTTTGCCGGCTACGGAGTGAATCTTTGTCGTTTCAAGAGCTTCTTGTAACGTTAAGGGGGGTAGAATCGATGGCAATCGTTTTGCCATCATTGACTTTCCCGAACCGGGAGGACCAACAAGAAGAATGTTATGCCCCCCTGCCGACGCCACTTCAAATGCACGTTTCACACTTTCTTGCCCCTTTACTTCGTCAAAGTCATAGTCAAACACGTTGCTTGCCTTGCTAAATTCGTCGCGAGTATTTACGATTGTGGGATTGATTATGTAATTGCCGTTGAGGAAGCCTATGACTTGTGATAAATTATCAACACCATACACTTCAAGATTATTGACAACTGCCGCTTCGGTGGCATTGGCTTGTGGCACAATCATTCCCTTAAATCCCAATTCACGAGCTTTGATAGCCATTGGTAGCACACCACGAATAGGCAATACCGAGCCATCGAGCGACAATTCGCCCATTATCAAGTATTCACTCAAATGTGAAGCGTCGAGTTTTTCATCGGCAGCAAGAATACCGATAGCAATAGGTAAGTCGTAGGCCGCTCCTTCTTTTTTCACATCGGCAGGCGACATATTTACCACCACTTTACGTCGGGGGAAATCTTGGCTTGAATGTTTCACCGCTGAAAGTATGCGTTGGTAGCTTTCTTTGACAGCTGTATCGGGGAGACCTACGATGCAATACAATATACCCTGTTCAACCGATACTTCGATTGTAATTAATATGGCATCAATGCCATTCACTGCTGCCCCGTAGGTTTTTACAAGCATGAAAATATAGGTTAAAGTTGTTTTCTATGAGTTTTAAGACGCTCGTTAACCATTGATATAGCATTCTCAATTGAGCCTCCACGATAGATTTGTTTGCCGGTCGAATCGGCAACAATATAGAATGGTAGTCGAGATACACCGAGACGTTCGATAGATGGAGACGAAACTGTGCCAACTATCCACCCTTGTCGCCATGTTGCACTATCGTTTTTAACTGATTTTTTCCATATTGTAGTATCTTCGTCGAGCGACATATCGATTACTTGAAGTCTTTTGCCATGATAAGACTTGCGAAGCATACGCAAACTGTCGGCTAATTCCCCATCGTTGCGAGTATCTTTATTTGAGAACGTGATTATTGTGTATGAGCTTTCATTTGGAACGAATGTTTTTAGTGAATCGGTGCTACTATAATGCGAAATCATAGTTAGCTTTTCGCTCGCTTTTATATTAAAGCTACGATCAAGTAATGCCTCATAGCTTTCAATTAGGTCGTGAGGACGGGCTTCAGGAGCTATAGCCAACAGCAATTTTGATGCTTCTTCATTATTCTCGGGTGTATGATATTCGGTTATCAGAAGTATTGTAGATAACACATCAGCGTTATTTTTATTAATATAATCGACTATCAATGAGTTAATTTTGTCGGAATTCTCACTTGCTGTGATTTCAATATTATCATTAAGAAATTTTGACCAACGCTCCGACACATCATTTCCTTTTATTTGTGCTTTATATGGAGCATTATTATATAAATTACACTTAATGTCGTCGCCCGGTTCAACGTAGGCTCGTCCCATGAGAATTTTATTTGCTGAGAAAAATTCAATCAAAGTGGGGGCATTAAGATTCGCTTCAAATTCAAATTTTCCATTGTCAACAGGCACAATCAATAAATTAATTCCACCGTCGTCATAATAAACGGCTCGCATATTTTGGGTGCCTTCCCCTTCAATATTTCCTTTGACTGTAAATGTTGTTGGGTCGCTGCAAGAATTCAGCACCAACATCATGATTGCAACTAATATTATATTTGCTTTTTCCACTATTTTTATATTTGTTTTATCACACAAAGTTAAGCATATCAATCTATCTTGCAAAGAAAAATTTAACCAATTTATTTATTGATAATAAAATGAACTTTATAACTTTGTATTATATTAAAATGCCTAAGATGGAAAAAGTGAGAGATGTAGTCGCTATTATTATGCTTTTATTGTCAGGTGTGCCATCGGTTGCTCAAATTGTGGCTTTGGATAATAGTGCTTTTGATGTTGATAGCATTAAAAATGATTATAATGATAAACCTTATTTTGGATTATATAAAGATAATTATTTTATATTTGGCCCACCGATAAATAAAAAGCCTACCTCTCAAAACACCGATGCTAAATTTCAAATTTCGATAGCACAACGCCTCACTCGTAACACATTGCCATGGAGTACATATCTATATATGTTTTATACTCAAAAATGCTTTTGGAATGTACTTGAAGAGTCGGTACCGATGACCGACCTCAATTTCAATCCCGGGGTGGGTATTGGGAAACCATTGTTTGCGAAAAGTCGTTATATTGGCGAAATGAAACTCATGCTCGAGCATGAGAGTAACGGCAAAGCCGGTGTTGATTCACGCTCGTGGAATAAGGTTTCATTGGCAGGAAATTTTTTGGTTCACCCTCAAATTATTGTGCATGCCAAAGGGTGGGTTCCTTTTGGTAACGACAAAAATAATAAAGATATTCTTGATTATTATGGTATTTTTCAAGTGGGTATGTCGCTACATGCGTTTGAAGATAAATTTTGTTTCAGCACATTGCTAACTAAGCGTAGAGGGTGGGACTTTAACTGTAACGTGACTCTTGAGGCAAGTTATCGCATTTATAAAAAGCATAATCAATACATCTTTTTGCAATATTATAACGGATATGGAGAGGGTTTGCTCAATTATAACAAGTTTCACTCTCAGTTGCGAGTGGGTATGGTTATAAAACCTCGACTGTTTAGTGATTTATAAAAGGGGAAGGATTATTAAAGCAGATTGCGTAAAATCCACCATGCCATTAAGCCGCCCACTATGCTCCATATTACCCATTGTGAATACATCACATTATAGAATCGAGGTTTTTGGTGGCGTAATGCTCCGGCAATAGCCATTGTTACAAGAATGGGAGTTGCTATTAATATGGCAGCATTGTAATGCCAAGCCATGGCAATATCGCCATGTAGCAAAGAGTGAAACATGCGTTGACTGCCACAGCCTGCACACTCCCAACCGGTTAATTTATAGAATACACATTGTGGGAAAGAGAAATCTACGGGGTCGAAAAGATAATATATAGCTATAAAAATGCCGACAGCAAGCACTGACGGCACTATGATTCGTTTCTTTGATTTTATCATATCAATGAGAGCATTACTTGAATAGGCATAGCTATCAATCCTATTACGAAGCTTAATATCAACCAAAGGGCGGTTCGTTCTGAATATTTTTCGGCTTCCTCATATTTCCCTCTGTCGAATAATGTTTTCGTTTTCACGCCATATATAATAGCTACGATTCCTAATATTTGACAACAACAGAGCGTTGATAGTATGGACCACACCAAATAGGTGGGAGGACATAATGGTGGTGGAACCGGAACTATACCTGATTTTTCAATCTCGTAGGGGGTAAACATTCCCACCAATTCAGGTAGTTTAACGGCATATTCCCATTGTGTCAATCCATCATGCCACACAAGTGTGTCGGCAGGAAGCCGTTTTAGCAGGAGTTGTTCACGTGTAAACGGTCCTTCTCTATTACCATCTATCGAAATCCAATATTCCATACAATTATTGTTAGAAGAATCTCACTTCTTTTTCAACAATGTCGCTCAATAGATTGTTTGCAAGGCGACTTGCACCGATACGGAAGTATTCATTAGTGAGCCATTTTTCACCAAGCACCTCTTTGACCACAGTGTAATATGCTACAGCATCTTCGGTTGTAGCCACTCCTCCCGAGATTTTTATCCCTACCATATTACCGGTTTTATCGTGATATTCTTTAATACATTTAGCCATCACGTAGGCAGCTTCATGCGATGCTCCGGGATAACCTTTTCCGGTTGATGTTTTTAGGAAGTCAGCACCCGAATAGAGTGAGAGTATTGATGCTGCTTTTATGTCGGCAGCAGTTTGCAATGCTCCTGTTTCAAGGATAACTTTCAATCGGGCATCACGGCACACAGCTTTAAGTTCGGCGATTTCGTCGCACACACTTTCATAGTCGCCATCATAGTAGTTGCCAAGATTAAACACAATATCTATTTCATCGGCTCCGGCTTCAACGGCAAGGGCTGTTTCGGCAACCTTTACTTCAATAAATGATTGAGACGAGGGAAAGCTTCCCGATACGCATGCAATATCCACATCGCTCACCTCAAGCACCGAACGAGCGATTTGTGCAAAACAAGGATATACACATATCGCTGCCACATTTTTTAATTCGCCATATTCTTCTTCAAAAGCATTGACGCGTTCCACAAATTTTGCCACCGATTGAGGTGAATCAGTTGAGTTGAGTGTTGTCAAATCAATTGCATTGAACAAGAATTTATATACATCTTGATTTTTGTTTTCTTCCAAATGGTCGACAAGTATTTTAGCAACAGTTTTTTTTACCTTTTCATCATCGGTAACAACGTTACTTGCAGCTATAGTATCACGATATTTATCACTCATAATAGTTATTTTTTGAGATTATTTTATATTGTAACAAAGTTACGCAATTATTCTTTTAATTTAGGATTATTGAGGTGGCGATTTTTGTCACGCAAGGTTTTCTTTTCGAGATTTCGTCGCAAAGCCTCAGTGAGGTCGATGCCCTCCTGATTGGCTATTGCCATTGTAACCCATAATAGGTCGGCAAGCTCATCGGCGAGATTGGGATTTTCTCCTTCTTTGAACGATTGGTCGCCATGCAACCGAGCCATAATGCGAGCCACCTCACCCGTTTCTTCGGCAAGAATAGCCATATTTGTAAGAGGCGAAAAATATCTCACTCCTATGGTCTTTATCCAATTATCAACCATCTTTTGGGCCTCGCGTATTGATATATCTTCCTTGTTGTTCATTCTTTGAGTTTTGAATCAATAATAATAGTAACGGGACCGTCGTTGATAAGTTCAACCTTCATGTCGGCACCAAACACACCTCTGCCGGTTTCTTTGCCGAGGGCTTCACTCACTTGCTTGCAATAAGCCTCATAAAGTGGCACAGCCACATCATGACCTGCAGCACGAATATATGAAGGGCGATTGCCTTTCCGAGTCGATGCGGTGAGGGTAAATTGGCTCACTGCCAATACTTCGCCACCTGCATCGATGATCGAACGGTTCATTACTCCATTTTCATCGTCAAAAATGCGTAGGGCAACTGTTTTGCCTACTAACCATTTTACATCGTCGAGAGTGTCGCCATGCTCCACTCCCACAAGCACCATAAGTCCATCTCCTATTGCTGATTTTACTTCGCCATCAACAGTTACTGAAGCCTGGCTCACGCGTTGTATTACAAGTCGCATATTAATTCAATTTATTATCTGCAAAAATAACATAAAGAATTGGAATAAAAAAGCGAGCAACCCATGTGGATTGCTCGCCATATAGAGGTTAATTTAGATTTACAACTTACTTGATGTAAACTTTTTCAGTTTTCTTACCTTGTACTTTGATGAAAATACCATTTGAAGGATTAGAAACTTTCACACCTTGGAGGTTGTAGTATTCAACAGGTGCGTTAGCATCGTTGTCAACAGCAACTTTGTTGATACCGACGTTAGTAGTGTTGAATGCATACTTAGCAGCAGCAGGAGTTACAGCAGCTTCAGTGCGAGGAACAGCGTAACCTTGAACCACTTCGTTAGAAGCGTTACCCAAGAAGAAGTTACCAGCAGCGTCCCAAGTAGCACTGTAAAGGCTACCACCCATGTTGTGAGTCAAGCGATAGTCTTCGTTCAAAGTGATATCACCGTTTTCAGCGCGTACAATAGTATATACTGTAGCTACACCACTTGCGCTTGAAGCAACAAGGCGTTTTCCGTCGGGAGAAACAGCGATAGCACCTTGGTAACGAGCTTTACCACCAGCACCTTCAAAGTATTTGATTTCACCATTAGCATCAATATAAACAAGAGCAGGTTGTTCAGCTGAAGGAGCACCACGATATTGGATATACCATACACCACCTTCGTTGTCGTATTGAATGTTTGTTTTACGGTCGTATGAGATAGTGTATTTTTTGTTAAGTGGTTCGTAAGTAGTAGGAGCAGGAAGAGCTGTTGCAGTACCGAGTGCATATTCTACAGCAAGGTTTTTGTTGTAAACAGCATCGATAGAGTTATCAAGACGAGAAATCGCAAGAAGTTTGAGATCTTCACCAGCGCCATAAACATCGAATGTTTGAGCAGGACCAGCGAAGTAGTTATCACCGTCCATGTAGATACCGTTAGTCATAGTTTTACCAGCGAGGAGTGAAGTAAATTCACCTGTAGAAACAAGAGTTTCGAGGTTTTCAGCTACCAAGTAGTAGTCACCAGAGAAGTTGTAACGGTTCACGAAGATGCGACCATCTTGAGCAACTGATACTTCATTAAAGTCGGCACCAACTGTAGCAGCAGTAGCCGAACCGAGGTTGCGGTCTTGGTTAGTCAACCATGAAGGATAGAAGCGAGCAGTACCTTCTTTATTGAGGATTTGGTTACCAGCAGCGTCGAAGATGTAAAGACCACCACCAAATGCACCATTAGGTTGAGCACTTACATAAGTACCAGTAGAGTTAGAAGTTTTACCTTGGTTGTAACCTTCAGTAACGAAGAGAGTACCGAATGAAGCATTTTCAGGGTTGTTGTCGATATCAAGACCTGATGGGTGATAGAAACGGTGAGATACGTAACGTTCGATAGTTGCTTTTTCAGCACCGTCAACTACGATTTCCCAAGTGTAGCTGGCACTTTCGAGTTCGCTAACATCTATTTCATCAGTATAGTTACCGGCTTCTTGAGCACCGATTTCTTCCGATGTAACAACTTCACCTTCTGCGTTAAGAACATTAACAGTAACATTAGTAGCAGCAGCGTTCAATGAGTAGCTAACAGCTAATTTGGTACCATTGAGTTCGCCCTTCAATGCGTATGCGTATGGGTTAGCAGTACCGGTGATAGTGTTTTTAGCGAGACTAACTGATTTATAGTAATCACCACAAGTGAATTTAGTAGTTTTACCGTCAACAACAAGGAACAATTCGATAGTAGCACCGGTTGTTACTTCAGTTGCGCTAAGAGTCAATGCGAGTTCACCGTGAGCTGAAGCGTATTTGTATTCTACTGGTTCGATTTCAGCACCTTGAAGAGCAATTTCTTTTGCTTTTGCAATACCTTCAGTGATATCGAAGAGTTGGATACCGGCAACTTTACCTTCTTCATTTACTTTAGGAGCAACCATCAGGTCTTTACCAGCATATTTGAAGAAGCTTGCACCGTTTACACCTGCGTTAACGAAAGTTTCGTTACGTTCGATAGTTGCAGGGTTTGCTGCACCGGTAACTTCAAAATAGAACTCCATAGGAGTAGTTTTGTTACCATCGATGAAGTAATGAAGAACATCTTCAGTGCTACGTGGAGAAAGAGTCATTTCATAACGACCATCAGTTGCCAATTGGTCAACATAGAAGTATTTATTGATAGTTTCGTTATAGTTTTTAGCCCAAGTATCAAGACGTTCGTCGCCGATATATTTTTCTTCAGAAATTAAAAGGCGTTCCATACGCATTGCGATATCAGCTGTTTTTGTGCCATGTTGAGAAGTAAGAGTGAGTTTACCTTCAGCAAGAGTTCCTGAGTAAGCCATTGTTCCACCAACGATAGCATATGTCATGTTAGAAGAAGTTTTGGTTTCAAACCATGCATTACATGTTTCAGGAAGTTTTGTTTCTTCATTATTGCTCCAATAGTAAACTTTTACAGTACCTCTTTCTTCGCCACGACCTGATGCAGAAGCATTGTCGTAGTGGTTACCTGACATACCACAAGCGATGAGGTAGTGGTCGGCAGTAAGAGCGATATCAGAGATTTTAAGTTTGCCATTTGTACCCATAGCAACTGCAGTCATATCAAGAGCATTTGCTGTATTGTTTGCAAGGTCAGCGACATAGATATATGGTTCGTTCGCTTCGTCAAGAGCGAGAACATATGCCTTGTCGTCACGAACTAATTGACGACGAACTGTTTTGCCTGCCAATTGTTCAGCAAGAAGATCGTATGCTGTAGCTTTTGTTTCATATAAAGGAAGCAAGTTGAAGCCAGCTTTATTTGCAGTTGAGTCGGGATAATCTACATAAACAACTTCAGGAGCAGTCCAAGAAGTGTCAGCGAGGAATACATAAGGGTATTCAGTAACCGCAGGTTTCACTGTTACGTTAAGAGTAATAGGCTCAGAAGATGGTTTGTTGTCAGCATAAACTTCAGGTTTGTATGCTGGGTGAGAGAATTCAACTGTATAGTTACCTGGTTGAACTTTTTTGAATACAAACGCACCGTTGTAGTTAACGTCGGTTTTGTAAGTATCAACTACATTACCTTCGCTATCTTTAAGAGTAACATCTACATCGTTAAGTGGTTTGTAAACGTCAGGAGTACCCGCTTTAGGAGTGAAAACCGCGTCAGAGAATTTTACGTTTTTATCACGAACAACACCATAAATAGCACCGTAAGATTCTTTTTCCCAACCAAAGTAGTCAGCTACACCACGAGCATAGTCAACACCTTCGAGTTGGTCAACATCGAAGTTCATCGCACGGTGACGAGCTGGTTGATAAGTGTGGAAGTAACCTTCTACCAAGTAACCGGGAACAGCATGGTTCAATACACCAAGTGCTTGATAACCGATTTTACCTTTACCAGCGGCAACATCTTCTTTAGTCATTGTATAATCGTAGTGTGACCATTGAGTGTGACGGTCGAGGATACGGTGGTTCCAACCACAACGGCTCATTTCGATAGCAGCAGCTTTCAATTCAGCACCTTCTACTTCATATCCATCTTTTGGAGTACCATCTGATTTCAATAATTTGCTGTCGTAAGCAAAATAGAGGTAGTTGGTAGTGTTACCATCAGTAGCAGCATTTGAGTGAATTGAAATAAACATATCGAAGTTGTTAGCATCAACTTCGGCTGCGATTGTACTCAAAGTGCGGTTAAAGTCGTTTTGTTGGTCATCGGGAATGTAGCCGAGTGTTTCGTCTTTAACATTGCTATAAGGATAAGGACCACATTTAACGTGGCTCATTACGATGTTTTGGCTCAAATCGAGAGCAGCACCAATACGATTAGGATTATCGTTAGTTTGGTTTTTAGTGCGATCGAAAGGCACACCATATTCTTCGAGTTTACCAAGCAATGCAAGACCTTTTTGAAGGTTTGTGTTTGATTCAAAGAAGTCAGTTGTATCAGGGTCTTCAGAGCTGATAGGATTATGTCCTATAGTCGCCATGTGGCGGTTGTTAGGACCCCAAGATCCGTGACCTGGGTTGATATAGATGCGAACATCTTCTTTTGATGTTTGAGCTGAAGCGCCTACAGAAAGAAGTGCAGCAGTAGCTAATAATAATATTTTCTTCATAGCGCTTCTTATTTGAGGTTAATAATAAACAATTCACCGGCAGGAGTGGTGTAAGCGATGCTCTTACCATTTGTAGAAGGGAACATAGCCATTGATTCGTCGAGGGTGAGTTCTTGTTTTACTTTACCATCGGTAGATGCAGCGATAAGTTTAGAAGAAGTTACAACTTGACCATCGTCAATATCGTGCATACCTACAACAGTGAGGTCATTGAGCCATTTAGCAGCGCGGATGTTACCAACGAATACTGGGTTAGAACCGTCGATGTCGGCAACATAGCAACCTCCTGAAACATAGTAGTAGCATACTTTTGTTCCGTTAGGTGAGATAGAAGCCCAAAGGTAGCTTGCACCTTCAGTGCCGTTAGGTGAAATCACTTTACCATCAATGCAAAGTTGACCATAACGGATAGAAGCCACAGGCATTTGCACAGCTACACCACCATTAAGGCTCTTAGCAGCACAAACATTGTTGTCAACAGTCATCACGTTAGTACCATTCACAGCAAAGCCGTTAAGGTTGCGAGTAGGAGCAACAAGAGTAGTTTCCACTCCACGAGCGTCAACAGCTTTCAAAGAAGTGTAACGAAGTTTGTTTTCAGCAGTTTTGCTTTCGCGGAACACGACAGTGCCGTCGGTAGCGATTTTAAGGTCAAAACTGTTACCATCTTTAGAAATCATGTTGATTTCACGAGTAGCGAGGTCCATTTTGTGAAGTCCACCCTTAGTGTTTTGAGAGAAGACAACAAAAGAACCGTCGGGGCTAAGAGTTGCTTTGTCAACCGATACGCCTTCGGGAAGATCAATCTTATTAATTGATTGAATTTCCACTAATTGAGCGTATGAAAGAACGCCGGCACACAACATCATAGCCGAAATGAAAAATTTTTTCATAATTGGTAATTTTTGTTAGTGTATAAAATTAGTTAATAAATAATTTGGTTATAAACATTTTAAGATTCAGAAAGGCATAGCCCCTCTAAATCATGGTAAAGGTAGGAGTTTTTTTTTAATTGTCAAAAAAATAAACCAAAAATGCGAACAAATTACAGAGTTACTTCTTCGCGGTTTTGTGAGAGTAGTCGAGAGGCAACATAGTCACTGAACGTTTGCTTATATGTGTCGCTGATGGGTATGTATTTGTTTCCAAAAATAATTCGATTACGTTCGATGATTTTAATTTTGCTTGTGTTCACGATAAAAGAGCGATGCACTCTTAGGAATGTTGAAGGTAGTGCCTGTTCAAGGGTTTTCATGTTCATCAGCGTCATGATGCTTTTTTGTTCGTCGCTTGTGTAGATTTTTACATAATCTTTCAAGCCTTCAATAAAGAGAATGTCGGCAGTGGGAATCTGAACAAGTCGGTATTCGCTTTTTACAATTATGTATTCGTGAGGGTTTCCATTATTCAAGCTGTTTCGATGAATGTCAACCCAACGTTGAGCTTTGTTGGTGGCATTAAGAAACTCATCATAACTAATTGGTTTGAGTAAATAGTCGAGAGCGTCAACCTTAAAGCCTTGAATTGCATAGCGGTCGTAAGCGGTTGTGAAAATGATGCGTGTAGATGGGGGTATAATCTTTGCAAATTCCAATCCATTGAGTTGAGGCATTTCAATGTCAAGAAACACCACATCTATTTGATCCTCAAGAATTGTTTTAATCGACTCTTGAGCCGACGAATATGCCCCCACAAGTTGCATGAAAGGAGTTTTCTCTATGTAGGAGCTGATTAATTGGCTTGCCAACGGCTCATCATCGATAACGCAGCATTTTAGAATTGTCATAGGTGCTATGATTTATAGTTTTTTAGGTTGATAGTTAATTCTACTTGGAAAGTGTTATTGTGTTCGATTGTTTTGAGTGAAGCATCGTTGCCATAGATGAGGTTGAGGCGTCGTTGCAAATTACTTAAGCCGATGCCCGAATCTTTATGAGATTTGCGTTTCTCGTTGTCGAAGTGGTTGAACGTATAACATTTCACTTGACAATCATTGACCAATAGCTCAATCTTTATTCCCTTTGTAGGATCGCCGGTATTGCCATATTTGAAGGCATTTTCAATAATGGGAATAAACAATAGTGGCGCAATCTCATAGTTGCAATGTCCATTACAACTCAATGAATCCTCAATGGGACGATTGGGATTCATTCGCATTTTCATCAATGCTATATAATTGTTCAAGAAATCGAGTTCTTGTTGGAGAGTAACCATTGTGTTTGTCTCATAAATGGCATATCGCATCATGCCACCCAATTCGTGCACTGCTTCTTTAGCCTGCGACGGTTTTATGTCGATGAGGGCATAAATAGTATTTAGGGTATTGAATAGGAAATGAGGATTAATTTGGCTTTTGAGATTCTCAAGTTCGGTTTCGCGTTGAGAGGCTATGAGCGATGCTTGTTTTTGTTGTAATTCAAGCCAACGAACGGCAACTCTCACCGCAAAAGCAAGGGCAATAGTGAGGATTGCAATTAATAAATCGCGCGACAAACGCCCGGCAGCATGAAGAAAAATATTATTATGTTCATGGCGAGGGGGTGGTATAGGCTTGCCGTCGTCCCACATAGGAGGGGTAGGGCGATTATCAGCTCGGTGCGGTTGCTCAATATGTGGATGTGGAGGCTTGTTGATGGGGTGAAAGCCTTTATCGGTATAGCCGTGAGAGGTGAGTAAAATAATTACCGAAACAACAATCAACAACAATGCGTTCATGCCAAAGAAATGCCATTTGCCATTTTTTCGGTCAAGGAATCGATTAATAAAAAGATAGTTGATATAAAAGATTGTAATGTATAATATTGTCTTTATTATAACTCCATTGGGAATGGGTCGACTGTCATCAATGTTTGTGATGATTTCGGGTGAGATAAATAAAAAAATAGCCGATAGGTGAATGAATAAATTCACCAATAAATGCTGATTTTTCTTTACCAATGATGAGAATTTATCAATAATATTCATCGATAGTCAATAAGCCATAATTTCACCTATACAAAATTACTCACCAAAAAATTATAGCCAAAATAAAATAGGCGTAGTATCGATATTAACGGATAATTGCCCCACAAAAAGGGGTATTTTGCCGATAAATTAAATAAATTTAACTACCAAATTACGACGATATATGTAGTTAAACTATGGGAAACTCGGTTGAAATATAGTTTGTAAGCCATGTCTCAAAGAAAGTTTTGTGAAATATTTGGGTTGAGAAATAAATTATTCAATAAAAAGATGTATCTTCGTTGAAAATTTATAATCAAACCAATTATAACTCTATAAATTCAGAACATAAAGAATGGCTAAAGTTATTATTATCGGAGCCGGTGGTGTGGGTACCGTTGTTGCTCATAAATGCGCTCAAAACCCCCAAGTGTTTAATGAAATAGTGCTTGCTTCGCGCACAAAAAGCAAATGTGATGCGATTGCTCAAGCTATTGGTGCATCAAACATTGTGACCGACTCGGTTGATGCCGACAGCGTGCCTCAACTTGTGGAGCTTTTCCGTCGTCATAACCCCGACTTGGTTATCAATGTGGCGCTTCCTTATCAAGACCTCACAATCATGGACGCGTGTCTTGAATGTGGTGTGAACTATCTTGATACTGCCAATTATGAGCCCAAAGATGAAGCTCACTTTGAATACTCTTGGCAATGGGCCTATCGTGAAAGATTTGAAAAGGCTGGTTTGACTGCAATTCTTGGTTGCGGTTTCGACCCAGGGGTATCGGGAGTATTTACTGCTTATGCTGCTAAACACCACTTCTCTGAAATGGAATACCTCGACATCGTTGACTGCAACGCTGGCGACCATGGTAAGGCATTCGCTACCAACTTTAACCCCGAAATCAATATTCGCGAAATTACCCAAAATGGTCGTTTCTATCAAGATGGCAAATGGGTAACAACTGGTCCGCTCGAAATTCACGCTCCATTGACATATCCCAATATCGGTGCGCGTGATTCATATCTTCTTTATCACGAAGAGTTGGAATCGCTCGTTATCAACTTCCCAACTATCAAGCGTGCTCGTTTCTGGATGACATTTGGTCAAGAATATCTCACTCACTTGCGTGTGATTCAAAACATAGGTATGGCTCGCATCGATGAGGTTGAATACAACGGCGTGAAAATCGTGCCTTTGCAATTCCTCAAAGCTGTGTTGCCTAACCCTCAAGACCTTGGCGAAAACTACAAAGGCGAAACTTCAATTGGTTGCCGCATCGCTGGTAAAGACAAAGAAGGAAATGCCCTTAACTACTACATCTACAACAACTGCAGCCACGAAGCGGCTTATAAAGAAACAGGAATGCAAGCTGTTAGTTACACAACAGGAGTACCAGCTATGATTGGTGCAATGATGTTCCTTACCGGCAAGTGGAACAAACCGGGCGTACACAATGTTGAAGAATTTGATCCCGACCCATTCATGGAGCAACTCAACAAGCAAGGGCTTCCTTGGCACGAAGTACTCGGTGGCGACCTCGAAGTTGACAAAATTGGCTAATCCCTCAACAACATCTGCAAACAATTGTAGAGTGAAATAAAACAAAAAATCTCAATCGCACAACATCAGCGATTGAGATTTTTTCATTCAACTTATCTCTTTATAATAACAAAGTTACTTTTTTGTTGTTTTCATGAAGAAGTAAAGGAAGAGGAATCCTGCGAGGAATAAGGGGATTGAGAAGCTGAGTATGATGCCGAAGATGCCTAATGATGCTGTGATGGCGAGCAGATAGGTTGCCGGTACTCCAACTATAACGTAACAAACAAGAGCAATCCATAGCATTGGCATCACGTTTGAGGTGCCACGAAGTGAGTTTGAAAAGTTTATTTGTGTGGCATCACCAATTTGATACAATACCAGTGGTAGAATTAGCGATGTTGTGGTTACTATAACTTGATTGTCGTCGGTGAATATGCTTATTAAATCATAGCCAAAGGTTATAAATATCGAAGAGGATATTAAGGCAAGTGTCAGCATGATGTGGTAGCCTGCAAATGCCACTTGTCGCATGCCTTTGTTGTTGTTACGTCCGGCTTCATTGGAAACTAAGACCGATACGCTTGCCCCCATACTATAGTAGATGCAAAAGCCGAGTGTTCCTACTATCACTATGATTTGATATGACGCAAGTTCGATAGCTCCCAACCACCCTGCCACTACGGCGGCAAATGTAAATGAGCCCGATTCAAGAGATAGTTGCAATGCAATGGGGAGTGATGTGAGTGTGATTTGTTTTAGTTTGTCATAGCTGATAGAGCTGTTAATAAAGCCTTGTCGATATTCACAATGTTTTTTTAAGCCAAAGAATATTGTAATAATGGCTATTGGGCAAATTATGCGAGCAATAAGAGTGCTTAATCCGGCTCCATTGAGTCCCATTTCGGGAAATCCAAGATTTCCATATATCAGTAGCCAGTTACCAATAATGTTTGCAACATTTGATATGAGAATAATCCACATTGGCATTCGGGAGTTGCCAATAGCATAGGACCATTGGGCAAATGTATTGAAAATAGATGTGGGAATAACTCCGATTAGAAATAGTAAAAGATATGGTCGAATGAGTGGTAGTAATTCTTTGGGTTGTCCCATTCGATCGATGTTGAAATAGAAAAGAAGCATTACGCCTGTTATTAGTAATGAGAAAATGAAGTTGAGCACAACTCCATTACGTAGTGTTTCTCCTATGTCGTTTTTTTTGCCTTGTGAGAATTTCTTTCCAATTAAAGGGGTTAAGCCGTATGTAAACCCCATGCACGCAAAATTTGCAGTGTAGAATAGATTATTTACGAACGATGCTGAAGCAAGAGCCTCGGTAGAATAACGCCCCACCATAATAGTGTCGGCAAACCCCACAACAATAGTGCCTAACTGTCCTATCAATATAGGTATGCCAAGTTTTATTATAGCCTCGTAATTTTGTTTGTATTTATTCCACGTTTGACTCATATTCATTAAAAACCCGGCAAGAGAATCAAGCCGGGTTGTAATTTTTATTCATTAATTATCGGCGGTCGCCAAGGAATCTCAACAGATAGATAAATAGGTTGATAAAGTCGAGATATAGGCTTAATGCTCCTATTGTAGCAAGTCGTCCATTGGTTGCATCGGGCATTGAAAGTGCCATTTGTTTGATTTTCTGTGTGTCCCAAGCGGTGAGACCGATAAAAATCAAAACTCCGGCTCCTGAAATAATCCAATCAAGTGTAGAGCTTGCAACAAAAATATTTACCACTACACATATAATTAATCCAATGAGTGCCATTACTAATATAGACCCAAATTTAGACAGGTCGGTGGAGGTAAAATATCCATATATGCTCATTGCACCAAAGGTGGTGGCAGTGATAAAAAATGTGCTTGCAATAGAGCCTTGAGTATATAATAGAAATATAGGAGCAAGGCTCAATCCATTTACAATGGCAAAGAGGAAGAAAAGGGCTGTTGCCATGGCAGAACTTAGCTTATTTATAGCTCCCGAGATGGCAATAACCAATAATACTTCGGCTCCCATCAACACCCAAATGCCCCACGAGTTGGCAAATAGTGCATTAAGGAAAACTTCACTTCCTGCAGCCCACATTGATACAAATCCTGTAACAAGCAATGCAAGAAACATTTTCACATAAACTTGTTTCATCACTTGGCTCATTACTTGAGCTATTGATTGTTCCGAACGATAATATTGGTGTTCGGGTTGAAAATAGTTTTGTTCCATAGTTTTTGAATATTTAGATAAACATTAAAGGTTCATTACATGCGTTCAGGTACGCTTATTCCAAGTAGGCTCATACCTGTCTTAATTACTTGCGAAGTGCAATCTGAGAGAGTGAGTCGCAATGAGCGGACATTTTCGTTTTCTTCACGCAAAATAGAGTAGTCGTGATAGAATTGGTTGTATTCTTTCACTAGTTCATACACATAATTTGCAATAACAGCAGGACTATAGTTGCGACCGGCTTCATTGACCACGGCGGGGAAATCGGCAAGACGTTGAATAAGAGCAATTTCCTTTTCGTTAGGTTCCACAGCTGAGTAGTCGCCAATCACGAAACCAGCATCGGCAGCTTTACGCATTACCGAACGGATACGTGCGTGAGTGTATTGAATGAAAGGACCTGTATTCCCGTTGAAGTCGATTGATTCTTTGGGATTGAATGTCATGTTTTTGCGAGGGTCAACTTTCAAAAGGAAGTATTTCAACGCACCAAGACCCACCATTTCGGTGATTGCATCAGCTTCTTCGGCTGTGCAGTCGTCAAGTTTACCAAGTTCACGTGAAACTTCGCGAGCGGTGTTAACCATTTCGTCCATAAGGTCGTCGGCATCAACAACTGTACCTTCGCGACTTTTCATTTTTCCTTCGGGTAGCTCCACCATTCCGTAAGAGAAGTGAACGAGGTCTTTACCCCACTTAAATCCGAGTTTGTCGAGAAGTAAAGACAACACTTGGAAGTGGTAGTTTTGCTCGTTACCAACTACATAAATCATTTTGTCGATGGGGTAATCTTGATAACGAAGTTTTGCAGTGCCGATATCTTGTGTCATATATACCGAAGTGCCGTCGCTACGTAAAAGTAGTTTGTGGTCGAGACCATCGTTGGTCAAATCGGCCCAAACTGAGTTGTCTTCTTTGCGATACATAATTCCTTTATCAAGACCTTCGAGTACTTTTTCTTTGCCCTCAAGATAAGTGTCGCTTTCGTAATATATTTTGTTGAAGTCAACGCCCATTCGTTTGTAGGTTTCATCAAAACCGGCATATACCCATGAGTTCATCATTTCCCAAAGAGAACGAATTTCAGGGTCTTTTTGTTCCCAACGACGAAGCATTTCGCGAGCTTCTTGCATCAATGGCGATGCTTTTTCGGCTTCTTCTTGTGATATATTTTGTGATTCCATTAAATCTTTCACTTCGGCTTTGTAGTGCTTATCGAATAATACGTAGAAGTCGCCAATAAGGTGGTCGCCTTTCTTGCCAGCTTTTTCAGGAGTGAGACCTTCGCCCCACTTTTGCCAAGCAAGCATAGATTTGCAGATGTGAATACCACGGTCATTGACGATATTTGTTTTTACCACTTTGTTACCACAAGCCTTGAGAATCTCAGAGAGACTGAAGCCGAGAAGGTTGTTACGCACATGTCCGAGGTGTAGAGGCTTGTTAGTATTGGGTGAAGAATATTCCACCATCACCAATTGGCTGTCGTCGGTTACAGGTGTGATACCATAATTTTCAGTAGCTACAATGCCAGCGATAACCGAGTTCCAGAATGTTGGTTCGATTACAATGTTAAGGAAACCTTTAATCACGTTGAAACGATTAACGGCAGGTTCGTTTTTAACCAACCACTCCCCTATTTCAGTTCCTACAGCTTCGGGCGATTTGCGGGCAACTTTTACCCAGGGGAATACAACGATAGTTAGGTTTCCTTCAAACTCTTTTTTAGTTGTTTGAGGCACGATAGATGACGCCTCAACGTCAACGTCGTAAAGCTCTTTTACGGCTTTAGCAACGGCTTGTGATATGATGTTATCAATCGACATAATTTTCCTAATTTAGTTATTACTTTTGCAAAGTTACTAAAAATCACACAAAAACGTTGGATTTTTCTCATTAAATTGACATAACCAAAGACAAAGTTGTCAAATTGATATATTTTTGCTAAGAAAATTAAAATAGTTTATTATATTTGCATAAAATACTAATAAACCAAGAATACTAACCTAATTACAAAATAAATGAGAATCAAAAAATTATTACGTTTTGCTATCGCGATGGTGGCAGGAGGTATTGTCGTAGCCGGTTGTGTTGACGAAAATTATGACTTGTCAAACATTGACGGGACTGCCGAATTTCAAGTGAAGGATCTTGTTTTGCCAATTAATATTGACGAAATTGAGATGCAACAGTTTATCGGCATTGAAGATACCGGACATATTCGAGTGATTAATGGAGAATATGTGTTAATTGATTCGGGGCAATACGAATCTGACGAAATTATCATGCCTGATGTGGTGGCTAAAGCACCTAAATTCGACCCAATTTATTCGCAGATAAAATTAGTGGGAGGTAAATCATTTAAGGATTACCCCGACATCCCCCAAATTCCAAATACTCCATCTTTCCCTTTGCGTTTTGATATAGGCAAGCAAATGAGTGGCTTTTCTTATCAAGCAGCTGGTGTGAGTGATTTCATTGTTTCGGTAGATACGATTTATGCCAATTTTGAGATTACTATTGATTTGACTGTTGAGGGATTAGATAATTCCATCAAATCATGGACTATGGAAGATCTTATAATTCAATTACCAAAGGGTCTTGTGGGACGAACATCTCTTAATGGAATACCTGATGTAGGTGATTATAATTCAGAAAATGGAGAGGTTATAATCGGTAGTCAAAAGATTGATGGAATGACAGCTCAATTTAAGATGTCGGTTACTGAAGTTGACATGGCCCAAGCCGGAGCAATTTTTGAAAATCATTCGTTTTCATTAACTGATTCACTTGGTATTCGTGCCGGGCAAGTTGCCGTTAATGAGGCAGATGTGATAGATGTTCAATCTCTTATACAAAAAGAGGTTGCTAATTTTAAGGTCCAATTTGCAATGGAAGATATTGATATTGAAAGCTTTGCCGGTGAAATACAATATTCAATAGATGGATTTGATATTGCTGATGTTCCCATTACCGGAATTCCAACAATTTTAAGTCAAGATGAAACGGATATTTCACTTGTGAATCCTCAAATATATTTATGTTTTAGCAATCCATTGGGAGCTAATTTTGGGCTTTATGCACAAACCGGATTGACGTTGACCGCCAAACGAGAAGGGCAGCCCGATAAAGTTTGCTCGGTTGATACTATTAAATTGGCTTGTCCCGGTTGTCAAGGTTGCCAATTCTGTTTATCTCCAATTGATCCAGGGCAAGGAAATTATTGGGGAAAATTTGTAAACGCACAATATATTCCGTTTACCTCTCTCGCAGAAGTACTCTCAGGAAACGGACTGCCTGATAAAATCGGAATATCTCTTAATAAACCTCATATTCCTGTAACAAAAGTTAAAGGATTCCCTCTTGGAGAAAATTTTAGAAAAAATTTTAGAGAAAATCGTAAAATGACAGGTTGTTACACTCTTTTTGCACCGCTCCAACTTAAAGAGGGCTCGAAAATTGTGTATTCAAATACTCAAAGAGGTTGGTGGACTGAAGAATTGGATAAACTTTCAATTGGTCTTCTTCAAATCGATGCATTAATAACCAACGACCTACCGGTTGATATTGTACTCTCTTGTTGCCCAATTGACAAAGACGGGAATGATATTAAAGGAGTAACGATTGGAGATGCTCATGAACATTTTGATGATATTGATATTAAGGATCAACATATCCATTTAGAAAGCGGTGTTACCGATGCTCCATTACACATAAGTATCACAGGAAATATTGAACATCTTGATGGTATTCGCTTTATGGCTTATGTGAAAGCCACCGGACAAACTTTAAGACCCGATGAACATATTATCCTTAAAGACATCAAGGTTAAAGTATCAGGGAATTACACATCAAAGTGATAAATTATATAACAGACACAAATTATGAATAAATATATTAAATCAATAATTATTTCGGCTACTGCAGTATTGTCATTTGGTACAGTGGCTCAAAACACCAATTCGGCATATTTTATTGATGGTTATACTCATCGTTATGAACTTAACCCGGCTTTTGCCAATGAGAAAAATTTTATTTCAATACCTGTAGTGGGTAATGTGAATGCAGCAATGCGTGGCACCATCGGTTTAGATGAGATTTTTTATAATGTTGATGGCACAACTACCACGTTTATGAATCCGGCCGTTGATGCTTCATTTTTGAACAACATTAACGATGTGAGCCGATTGGGAGCTGACCTAAAACTCAATCTTTTAAGTTTTGGGTTCAAGGCATTCAAGGGGTATAATACCGTGAGCATTAATGTAAAAGGGAATATGGGCACACGTATTCCTAAAACGCTGTTTTCTTTCTTGAAAGAAGGGATAGAAAATAAAACATACGACATCTCTGATTTTGATATTCATGCCGATTTATATGGAGAAATTGCATTAGGACATTCTCATCAAATTAACAATAAATGGCGTATCGGTGGTGCATTGAAGTTTATTCTTGGAGGAGCAAATATTGATGCTCGATTTAACAAAGCTCAATTAACCCTTGGAGAAGATAATTGGCAAGCAATAACAAATGCACAAATAGAGGCAAGTGTGAAAGGATTAAGCTATGAAATCGATGAAGAGTCGGGAAATATCGATGGCATGAGTTTTGATGGCCTAGGATTAAATGGTTTTGGCATGGCTCTTGATTTAGGTGCTGAATTTAAGCCTAATCAAAATTGGGCATTTAGTTTGGCATTGCTTGACTTCGGATTTATTAGTTGGAATAACAATATGGTTGCATCGACCGATGGTGATAATCAGTTTAACACAAGTGATTATTCATTTAATGTTGATGAGAACGCACAGAATAATTTCAATGATGAATTTGATAAGATGTTGCAAGATATTTCGTCTCTTTATGACCTAAAAGCTCAAGGTGACGCCGGCTCACGCACTACTATGCTTGGAGCTACACTCAACATTGCAGCCGAATATACACTGCCGGCTTATCGCAATTTGAAATTCGGATTGCTCAATTCGACTCGCATTCAAGGCGACTACTCTTGGACCGAATTTAGATTAGGAGCAAACATCAATCCTGTAAAGCCATTCTCGGCCGGTGTAAATGTTGCAGTAGGAACCTATGGTTGGTCATTTGGTTGGTTGATGAATTTGAATGTAACAGGATTTAACCTATTCGCGGGCATGGACCACACAATGGGTAAACTCGCCAAACAAGGACTTCCCCTATCTTCAAACGCAAGCATGAATGTAGGTATAAACATTCCTTTCTAAATTCAAAATAATATAACCTATAACAAGAGACAATGCCAAATTTTGGCATTGTCTCTTGTTATATAGTAATCTTATCTGTAAATAGTTGTGTTGAATCCTCTGCCCTATAATTGTTAGTAGTGGAATGAGCTACCTCCGAGGAACTCGCGGAGGAGGCTTGTGTGGGGTATCACTTGGTCGCTGATAGGTGTAAAATAGTTTAAGAATCTACGCAAGCGATAGGCTTCGCCATATTCGGGAACGTCGCGTGGAACATGTTTCAATACTTCTTCGCCATATTCTTTTATTACTCCAAGTTCGAAAAGTAATGATGAG
Source organism: uncultured Muribaculaceae bacterium (assembly GCA_904502025.1). Classification (GTDB taxonomy): domain Bacteria; phylum Bacteroidota; class Bacteroidia; order Bacteroidales; family Muribaculaceae; genus RGIG4079. The sequence goes on along the minus strand of CAJGDJ010000002.1, from coordinate 38,249 downwards.
TTAAACATGGCATCGGCATTTTCTTGATATGGGAATATCCATTTTTCTTCGCCACGTCGTACACTTGGCCATCGCTTGATGGTTGATTCGGCAGAGACACCACGATATTTTGCATCACGAATGATGCGACGTAATAGGCGATTGTCGGTTGTTGGTATCCAATTGTGGTCATCGATAGAAATTGTAGTGAGAGCAGATACATAGAGTTTGTATTTCATTTTCTCTTCGATGTGTGCGGTAAGGTCGGGGTTTAGACCATGAATCCCCTCAATAAGTAATATTGAATTTTCTTCGAGTTTTAGAGTGTTGCCTCTGTATTCGCGACAGCCACGCTCGAAGTTGTAGGTGGGCTGATTAATTTCTTCTCCTGCAAGTAGTGCATTCAGGTCTTTATTAAATTGGTCAAGGTCGAGGGCATATAATGATTCGTAGTCATATTCTCCATCTTCGTCAAGAGGTGTGTTTACACGATCTACAAAATAGTCGTCAAGAGATATTAGCTTGGGGACAAGTAGGTTGGTCATCAACTGAATAGCTAATCGTTTTGTTGTGGTTGTTTTTCCTGAAGATGATGGACCGGCGATGAGAACGATGCGTGCCCCACCCTCTTGATATCTGCGTGTAATTTCATCAGAAATGCGTCCTAATTTTTTTTCGTGGAGGGCTTCGGCTACGTTGATTAAGTCAGCCGTTTTACCTCGTAAAGTGGCGTTATTGAGTTCTCCAACATTTTTGATGCCGATGATTTTATTGAAACTTGTGTATTCGGTAAATGCTTGATACATTTTTTCTTGTTCAATAGGTTTTGCCGGTTGATTTGGTATTTGTGTGTCGAAACCTAAAAGCAATAAACCATCTTTATATGGTAATAAGTCAAAAGTATCAATTTGCCCTGTTGAATTTGCAAGATGCCCATAGTAACTATCGCATACGTTGTCAAGTTCGTAATATATAGTGTAGAGATCATGAGTGGATTTCAGAAGTTTTACTTTATCGAGCAGTCCTTGGCGTTCAAAAATATTAATAACATCTTCGGTGAGTTGTTCTCTGCGAATGAATGGAATGTCTTCGGTAACTATTTCATGCATGCGATTGAGAATTTGATTCACAATTTCGTTTGATGGCTTATTTTTACCCTCTAACAAGCAATAATATCCACGAGCGATAGAATGCTCAATGTGAAGACGAACGCCCGGCAGAACGTCGCAAATTGCTTTATATAATATCATACATAAAGATCGGATATACACACGTTGTCCCGAGCCACTTTCTCGAGAAAGGAACTCCACTTGTTTTGGTCCGAAGACCGGATAGTTCATATCTTCGGTTTTGTTGTTTACTCGAGCACAAATAGGGTTTATGTTGATTTGCTCTTTTAGTCGATTAAAAATTTCTTGAAGAGTTTCCCCTCCGGTAAAAGAAATATAACTACCTGTGTTTTTGCAAAATAGGTTCATTTTTCGATTCATAATGGCATTGTTTAAGATTTGTGTTGTAAAGATAACAAAGATTTAACGAAAAAGGAAAAGTTAATGAAAAGAAAGTTTCAAATTTCTTATCATTCGCAATTGAATGAAAAAAGAAATAGAAAGGGATGGTTGTTGTGAAATAGGTGTAAATATTTGTCGAATAGTGTAAATTGTGCTAATTTTGCAAATTGAACTATAAAAGATAAAAGATGATAAAACAATTTTTTAAGTTGTTGCAGCGATATATAAAACCTTATCGCAAAAGATTAGTGTGGTCGGTGATACTGAATTTTGTATCACAGTGGCTTAATGTATTCTCGTTTATGGCGTTAATCCCAATTTTGAATATTTTGTTTAAGATTGATGATGCCACTTACGAATACATACCAATGGATAATGGTATTGATAAAGATGTTTTGGTAAATAATGCTTACTATTTGCTTGGACAATTAATTGAAAATTATGGGCAATTGTCGGTGCTTATATTAATGGGTCTGGTGCTCATAGTTATGACATTGCTAAAGACAAGTGGATATTTTGCGGCGGAAGCGGTGATGGTCCCGTTGCGTACAGGTATTGTGAGAGATATACGCATTGAAGTGTATGAAAAAGTATTGAGATTGCCATTAAGCTTTTTCTCTGAAGAACGCAAAGGGGATATTATTGCACGTATGAGTGCCGATGTAACAGCTGTGGAAAGCACGTTGACAAGCTCGATAAATATGCTTATACGTAACCCGATTACAATTGTTGTATGTTTTGTTACATTATTCAGTGTGAGTTGGCAGATGACATTGTTTGTATTAGTGGTTATGCCTTTTGCTGGGTGGATAATGGGCACCGTGAGTCGCAAGCTTAAACGTCAATCATCTGTAGCTCAAGGTCAGTGGGGTGATATTATGTCGCAACTTGATGAAACTTTAGGAGGATTGCGTATTATCAAAGCATTTATTGCAGAAACCAAAATGGCACAACGATTTATAAAAATCAATAATGAATTTCGTAATGCAACAAATAGAATGGTGATACGACAAAGTTCGGCACACCCAATGAGTGAATTTCTTGGAACTTGTGTGATTGTAATTGTGTTATGGTTTGGAGGTGCATTGATTCTAAGTGACAATTCACCTATTGATGCTTCGACATTTATTTTCTACTTGGTTATCTTATATAGTATAATAAATCCATTGAAAGAGTTTTCAAGAGCGTTTTATAACATACCATTGGGAATGGCAAGTATGGAACGTATTGATATGATTCTTAAAGCAGATAACCCAATAAAGAATCCTGAAAATCCCAAGTCATTAACTCAGTTTGAACAAGGTGTTGAGTTTAAGAATGTGTCATTTAGCTACATTGAAGGTCGTCCTGTTCTTAAAGATATTAGCCTAATGGTACAAAAAGGAAAGACAATCGCATTGGTTGGGCAATCAGGTTCGGGAAAATCGACATTAGTGGATTTGGTACCACGTTATCATGACATTAAAGACGGTGAAATTTTAATCGATGGAAAGAATATCAAAGATGTTGAAATTTCGGCACTTCGTTCGTTGATAGGAAACGTGAACCAAGAAGCAATTCTGTTTAATGATACTTTCTATAACAACATAACCTTTGGCGTTGAAAATGCAACAATGGAACAGGTTATAGAGGCTGCAAAAATTGCGAATGCACATGACTTTATCATGGAGTCGGAGAATGGATATGAAACAATGATTGGCGACCGTGGAGGTCGTTTGTCGGGAGGACAACGTCAGCGTATAAGTATTGCACGTGCAATATTGAAAAATCCACCAATTTTGATACTTGATGAGGCAACATCGGCACTCGATACTGAATCGGAACGACTTGTGCAAGAAGCGTTGGAACGTTTGATGAAATCTCGTACCACTATCGCTATTGCACATCGATTGAGTACAATTAAGAATGCCGATGAAATTTGCGTTCTTTTTGAAGGAGAAATCGTTGAACGAGGCACACACGAAGAGCTCCTTTCCCTCAATGGTTACTATAAGAAATTAAATGACATGCAAAGCTTATAAAAGATGTAAATTTATGAGAATTTTAGTAGGGAATCACCATTTGCAAAAAACAGGAGGGACCGAAAATTACACTTATACACTTGCTGTCGAATTGAAAAGGTTGGGTCATGATGTTGAGTATTTTACCTTTTACAAGGGTGAGATATCTAATAAGTTGGAACAAAAGGGTATTCCTTATATGTCGTGGCAATACTATGATCTTATTTTAGCCAATCACACAACGGTCATTGAGTATCTATGTCGATTTGGATATATTGTTCAAACGTGTCATGGTGTGCTTACGGAATTGGAGCAACCATCGCCATTTGCAGACAGACATGTAGGTATATCAGAAGAAATTAAGGAGTATATTAAAACTAAAGGATATGATGCTGAAATTGTATTGAATGGTATAGACTGCGAGAGATTTGCACCAAAACGACAGCTATCCCCAAATTTGAAGTGCGTTTTATCCTTGTCTCAATCAAGTGAATTAAACGAATTTATAAAAGACTGTTGTGATGAATTAGGGATAGAATTCAAGTCGTGTAACAAGTTTACCGATAATGTTTGGGAAATTGAAGATAAGATAAATGAAGCCGATCTCGTAGTTGGTATCGGTCGTTCTTTATATGATGCTATGGCATGTGGCAGATGTGTTTTGTCTTATGATAATAGAGGTCTTATTGGTAAAGCAATTGGAGATGGCTATATCACTAAAGATAATATTGAAAAAAGTATATATCATAATTTTATAGGGAGAGGAACTAATAAGACATTTAATCGAGAAGAATTTATATACGAATTAAAAAAATATAATCCGGCAGACGGGAATTGGGCAAGAGAATATGCCTTAAGTTATTTGAATATACAAAATGCAGTAAAAAAGTATTTGTCGTTATATGAAGATTATCCGAATGATGTTGCAAATTTTTGGTATCATAAAATGCAAAAGTTTTATGATATGAGATGTGGCAAGATAGAGACTGAAAGGATAATAGAGGAAAAAGATAGAATAATAGAGGAAAAAGGAAAGATAATAAATGACATACAAAACTCAGTTGAGAAGTATAAACAAAATTTGCAACGAGTCAGCCTTAAGAAAAAGAAATATCTTAAAATCATTCGTATGATGGGATATAGTATAATTCTATTTGTGCTTATGGCGGTGTTTATGAGTGTGTTATGATGTGGCAATTTAGATTATTTGTAAATTATGACAAATCGTATTATAAGACTATTTAATAGCTTAAAATATCAAAAAACAGCTCAAAAGAAAGAAAGTCATGAGCCTTTAATCAGTGTTATTATTGCAAGTTATAATTATAGTAATTTTATAACTACAACTATTGATTCGGTCTTATCACAGACATATAAGAATTATGAAATTATTATAATTGATGATGGTTCAACAGACGATTCTCGTGAATGTATAGGTAAATATGTAAAAAAACATAATAATGTGCATTTATACACCCACCCAATGTGTGAGAATAAAGGATTGCCAGAAACTCTAAAGTTGGGTATTAGAAAATCAAAAGGAGAATATATTGCATTTTGCGAAAGTGATGATTATTGGCATCAAGAACATTTGGCTCGTAAGGTTAGAATGATAAATAAATACGATAATGTAAATATTATTCTTAATGGGATTAAAATGTTTGGAGATAAAGATGAGATAAAATTTAATTCAAAATATTTAAAATCAATAAATAAATTATTGAGAGAAGGAAAGAATAAAATACAAATTATTGCAGGAGATAAAAAGAATATAATACCAACATTTTCTGCTGTAATGATAAAATCATCTGAATTAAAAGATATCAATTTCAATTCTCCAATTCCGGCGTGGATTGATTTTTGGTTATATCGTCAGGTTCTAAAAACTAATGCTTTATATTATTTGCGAGATAAATTAACATATTGGAGAATGCATAAATCATTTAATTGTAAGTCTAAGGTTGAGGAGTATGGTAAGTTGTCTGATATGTTTATTCAACAAAGTGATAATTTAATAGATGTAGTTAAATAGTATGAAGAAAATATATAAGTTATCGAATAAGGATCTTAAAAGCATCAAAAGTAACCATTCTCATAGAGTTTTGTTAATTAGTCATGAAATGTCGCAAACTGGAGCTCCGAGGGCTTTAGTATATATGGCATTGGTAATGCGAAAGCGAGGGATTGAACCGGTATTTTTATCAGATCAATATGGACCTTTGGCTAAAGAAATATCTGACTTGGGTTTTAAGGTGGTAATTGAACCACTTATGAATTACGTCCTTTCAGATAAAAATAGTTTGTTATATTTATATGTAAGTCAATTTGACACAATAGTGTTTAATACTATTGTATGTTCTCCATTAATCATAAAAATGGATTCAATTCCTGTTAAGAAGGTTTTGTGGTTGCATGAAGGGTCAATGTCTTATGAACACTATGATGTTGCGTATGACTTAAATATAATTTATAATCGATTTGATTATATTTATTGTGTAGGGGATTATTCAAAGTCGTTTGCAGAAAAATATGTCGATGGTAAGAATTTGGGGATTCTTTATTATGGCATACCTGATTTGGCTGAAGGTTTACAAAAAATAAAAAAGGAAGAACCAATAAAATTTATCATAGCCGGAACGATATGTAAGAGAAAAGCTCAGGATTTATTAATAAAGAGCCTATTCTTAGTATCTGAAAATATACGAGAAAGGATTGAAATCAATGTAGTGGGAGAGCCGATTGGCTCTCGTATTGTTGAGGAGGTAAAAGACAGTCCATTTTCGTGTGTAAAGTATTTAGGACCAATGGAGCATGATGAATTGATGAAGCTATATCTTGATATGGATTATATATTGTGTCCTTCGTTAGATGACCCAATGCCAATTGTATGCACTGAGGGCATGATGTTTTCTAAAGTTGTTATGGTAAGCGAGGCTACCGGTACCGCGAGTTTGATAAAAAATGGAGAAACCGGTTATCGATTCCCTGCAGGAGATGAGAAGGCATTGGCAAAGGCGATAGAGAGTGCAGTTTTGGATTACTCTGATAAATATCATGAAATGGGAATGAGGTCGAGAGTAATATTTGAGGAGAATTTTGCAATGGCAAAATTTGAAGACTCGGTGTATCGAAAAATTATAGAAGTACCGAAAAGCGATATTCCTAATATGCCTGCGAAGAGAAGTTTATTAAGTGAAAAAGAAGAGTTTCGTATCGTAAAAAATGCGATTAAGAACTCGAGGCTTACTCGCAAGGAGGCTTATTATATATTAAAGTTATATTTGGCAGAGCATAGGTATAAATCTCATAAAATCGTAATGAAATATATTTGGTATCGTTGGATAAAGAAAGTATAAGTTATTTAAGGGAGGTTCTATAAATTCAATTTACCATCAATGAGTAGTCAGAACCTCTTTAAGGCTGTCGCTAATGTGATTTTATTTTCACAAATATTTTTGTCTTAATTATGTGAATATCTAAAGAAAATATTGGAAAATCCAGCATTGATGACAGAGCGTATTTCACAAAAGGGACGTAAATATCTTTAACTTGTTATGCAGCAAATGAGCCTTGCCTAACTGTTAAAAAAGAAAAATAGTGGTTATTGAGGTTGGGATACTACTTTTGGCATCATTACCATAAATGAAACTATTTAACGCTTGAGCTCATCTTGCATGCCCCACAAGCATTTATATTATGTCTATAGCTTAGATATTGTTTCACTTTTCATCATCTATGTACAAAAAGTTTTTTCAAACCATTCAATATCGGATATTTACAGCATTTGAGAATATAAGGCAAGGAGATATAATCAATCTTCACGGCATCACCAATCGTAGAAACAATAGTGGCAAGTGAGGATACTTTCAATTGGCTGCGAACTTTGTTTTTCCTAATCAATCGAGGGAAAAGAGCTTTTACTCTGGACAACAAATATTTTTCGTCCTCATCTTGAGGGGTATAATTTTTTATTATTCTGTTATGCTCATCACAAAACATCTTTGTTGCTCTAAGTTTTGCAGAAAGAGATGCTTTTGTATTTTGCGTTGTGCTTATGCTTTCAGTGGAAAGCCTGAAAGTAAACAGGGTCATATTACATATAGCAACTCCTGAGTCCATTAATTTTAGCACAGTTGCATCGTCACTAAACCATGCTAACGGATAATTAGCAAAACCACCAATAGACAACAGAGCCTCCCGCTTGAACATGTAGAAAGGAATCCCACTACCCAACCACTGATTTGTCCAGGCATACAGATATTCGAGTTTAGTCATATATTCTGGTAAATACCCCTCTAGGAGCAATATATCGCCGTTATGATCTATTCTTTTTACTCGTGGACGAAACACATTAACATTCGGATACTTCTCTGTCAAAGCATCCATTTTTTCAAGATATAATGGAGAATACACATCATCATCTGATGCCAAAATCAAATATTCCCCCTTTGCATAAGTTATACAATTATTCCACTGTGCGACCAAATCTTTACCACCAAGATTTTGTTCATTCCTATAATAACGAATACGTTTATCGTCATAGTTGCCTATTATTGACTTTAAATCTTCAGGAGAAGCATCATCAACAATTATCAATTCGAATGTAGCATACGTCTGATGTAATATACTATCGATTGCCTCTCTCAAGTACTTCGCCTTATATGCGGGTAGTACAAACGAATACTTTACCGTTTCCAACAGATTTTCCATATTAATTTACCAAAATTTCCACCATAGCTTAAGACATAGTACCTAAATAATTTTATAACGCTATAACTCTTTCGCAGTTTCCACAAGTCTTCTCTCGATTCCTTGAAGATGTTTATCCATAGGTCTGCATCATAAAAAAACAATTCCCGTTTAGCAAGAACTTTCAAGTTAGATATAAAATAACGATACTTATCCCAAGAATGCTCTTTCTTAAAAAAATCTTCTATGCAATTAATACATAAGGACTGCTCTCTCACTCTATCCAATAAAGGCCGCTTTGTTGTAGATATTGAATTTTTACGATTATAATGATAAAAAGCCTTGTTTATAACAGATGTACTATTAACGTAATATCTCACTCGAACAGAAAGCCCAACGTCATCCCACATATTAACACCCTCGAAGGGTTGTATTGTATATCTTTCGAAAACGTTACGCGAAACCAAACGGTTACACATAGAAAAGTATTCAACAGATATCGGAACTACACATCCGTACATCAACTCGTGATCCTCATAACGAGTGTTGTATCTTAAAACCTTAGAAGAGTTCTTACGTTCTAAAACAATATCACAGCAGACTGCCTCAACATTATCTGTTACCGCTTTATTATACATACATTCATACATCTCAAGGTCCACCCAATCATCAGCATCACAATGAATAATGTATTCCCCTGAAGCGATATTCATTCCATCCTTTCTTGCACCACTTTGTCCTGTATTAGTAGTATGATTAACAACAATAACGTGTTCTTTTCTTTGAGGATATTCCCCTAATACCTTATGTAGAACATCCATACTATTATCTGTAGAGCAATCATTGACAAAAATATACTCTATACTATCTAATGTCTGCTCGAAAAGCGAACGAGCACAACACTCTATATATTCTCCTGCGTTAAAAACAGGAATTACAACCGATACCTTATACACAAAATATCTCTTACACAAGTAATAATTATTCGCAAAAGTACACTATTCGAGTTAATTAAAAAAATATTATCGCCCTAGTGCTCCTTAAAATATGTTAATCAAAATCAGGTAGCCCATCGTCTGGTTCTCTCCTTCTATTTAAATGGCTAGAGGTGGTATTATGAAGATATAAATGACTTAAATATAGGTAATAATAAGCAGTAGACCTCCAAAAAACAAATTAAAAGGGGTGTGTGTCAAAATTCAATTAGCTGAAAACATACTTCAAAGTGTAAGTTAAAAGTAATCTTATATCATAAGAAATGCCGTTTTTAAGCTAAACTAAGGGAATAACCTCAATGTTGCACACTTAAAAACGGCCGTTATTATTTGAAGATGTAACAAAATGTAAGTGGCAAATTTGCTTTATCTAATTTTGACACATCCTCTCCAACTGCTATATTATTGGCATTTATTTCCCCAAACAATTAAGCGTCGAGGGCTTGTTTGATGTCGTCGATTATGTCGTTGACGTTCTCAATACCAACTGAAAGACGAATTAAGTCGGGGCGAACACCGGCTTCGATTAATTGTTCATCACTCAATTGACGATGAGTGTGGCTTGCAGGGTGTAGCACACATGTACGTGCATCGGCAACGTGTGTTACGATGGCTACAAATTTGAGTGAATCCATGAATTTGATTGATTCTTCTCGTCCACCTTTAAGTCCGAATGAAATAACACCACAAGAGCCATTGGGCATGTATTTTTTTGCTAAATCATAATATTTATTGCCGGGAAGATCGCAATAGTTTACCCATGCAACACGAGGGTCGTTTTGTAGATATTGAGCAACTTTCAAGGCGTTTTCGCAGTGGCGGGGCATACGCAAGTGAAGAGTTTCAAGACCAATGTTTAGCAAGAACGCGTTCTGAGGAGATTGAATACTGCCTAAATCACGCATTAACTGTGCTGTAGCTTTGGTAATGAATGCCATTTTGCCAAAAGCTTTAGTGTATGTTAGTCCGTGGTATGACTCATCGGGGGTGCATAATCCAGGATATTTTTCGGCATGAGCGTCCCAATCAAAATTACCACTATCAACTATTACGCCACCAACGCTTGTAGCATGTCCGTCCATGTATTTAGTTGTAGAGTGTACCACAATGTCTGCACCCCATTCAAATGGGCGACAGTTGATTGGGGTAGGGAAGGTGTTATCAATAATCAGTGGCATTCCATTGCGGTGTGCTACACGTGCAAATTTTTCAATATCAAGCACGTCGAGAGATGGATTAGATACTGTTTCGCCAAATAATGCTTTGGTGTTAGGGCGAATGGCAGCTTCTATTTCCTCCTCAGTGGCATCTGGATTGATGAATGTAACATCAATGCCAAGTTTTTTTAGTGTAACACTAAAAAGGTTGAATGTGCCACCATAAATTGCCGATGAGCTGATGAAGTGGTCACCGGCTTCACAAATATTGAAAATTGCGTAGAAATTTGCGGCTTGACCGCTTGAAGTGAGCATGGCTGCAACACCACCTTCAAGAGCTGCTATTTTAGCTGCAACTGCATCGTTAGTGGGGTTTTGTAGGCGAGTGTAGAAATAGCCGCTATCTTCAAGATCGAAAAGGCGTGCCATTTGCTCGCTAGTATCATATTTGAATGTTGTGCTTTGATAGATGGGGAGCACTCGAGGCTCACCTTTTTTAGGAGTCCACCCGGCTTGAACGCATAGTGTTTCGGGGTTGAATTTCTGTGCCATTGCTAATTATAATATGATTGTTTGTTGTTTATTTTATGCAAATTTACACAGAATTTCTTAAATATATGCTATTTTCTTAGCATAATGCTTTGTCTCAGTTGGGGGCTGAGTCGTTCTATTGCATAACGAAGGGATGTGCGTGGCATATTTGTGGCATATTTATCAAGAAAATCTAGTAAAACAACTTCATCCTTTTTCCCAATCTCTCGAAGTAGCCAGCCGGTAGCTTTGTGAATGAGAGGGTGGGGGTGCGATAGATATCGTTTTGCAAGTCGTAGGGTTTCGTCAAATTTATTTTTTCTTACTAAGGAAAGGGTAGAAACTATTGCTATGCGTTGGAGCCATAGATTATCGCTAAAGCTTAATTCATCAAGAAGTTCAGAGTTGGGGTGGGATAGGAGATACGTTCCTAATATATAGGGGGCTGAAAGATCAACTAAGTCCCAATTATTTGCACGCGTTCCACGTGTAACATAGAAATCCACGATGCATTTTTGAGATTTAGAATCTTTCTTTTTTTTGAATTTTTCAACCAATGCCAAAAATCCTGATAGTCTAAATTCATGAATTTCATGTTGAAGCATTTGGTCGATTAATTCAAAATCAAGCTGGTAATATTTCTTTGCAATGTTGCGATTTTTTGGAACTGGTAATCCTATAAATTTATCTCCTTCGCCATATTCGCCTTTTCCTGTTTTGAAAAACGACATGAAAACAGCAATCTTGTTGGGATTTGCCGCATTTCGTAATTCATTTTGCCATATTGTTATCATAATCAGTGCGTAGGGAGTGATTTGATGAAAACAACTTAATTCGTAATAAACGTGACGAATAGTGCAGATAAGACAATAAATTCAAGCCAAAATTCAAATGTTGATTTCTTGTTTTTATCAAATATAAGGTATAAAATGAGTGCAATAGCTAATGTTGTGAGGAGTATTTCTATTCCGGAAATAATTAAGATAAATACTGCGGCAGCGAACCCGGTCGTATAGGCACTTACGATATGTGTAACGAACTTCCATAGATTGGTTTTATAGTCGGGAATTAAGCACACTATGGTCATACCAATACCTGCTACATACATCAGATATTCGCAATCATATTTTTCAGCAAAATAAATCCATTTAGGCAACATTGAAAGAGATATAGTTGCCAACATAAATGAAAACGTATATTTGGGTTTTTGCCATATATAATAGGTATCACTTAAATTATCGGGAACTCGTTTTATCTTTTTTATCGAGGCGATAGTGAATAAGAGATACGTTATGGCTGAGATATATGTTAATAAATTCATGCAAAAAATATAATTTGCAATATTCGCAATTTTTCCTGGGATATGCAAGAAAATTCAAAAAGATTTCAACAGCTCAAAATGGGTGCTGGTTATAGTGCAATTATTAGTGTGAAGAAAGACTATTTTAAGTTTAAGATTTGCGGTAAAGGGTAGGGATAAATATAAATATTTAATTCTCGCGAGAGTTGTTTAAGTGTATTTAACAAGTAATCAGCACTGTAGGTGTTTTTTGGGGGATTTTGAATTTTTGTCAGAAAAAATAAAAATGCGACAAAAGTGCGAATATTGGTCAAAATGACAACACTAACCTGAACACAAGATAATTTTTCAAAGTGGGACATTAAAATTACTATTGTATCGCACAATAAAAATTGTTACATTTGTAGATTAAAAACTTTTTGAAATGACGATTGATAAAATTCAAATACTTTGTGATGGGGTTGAGTTGCCATCTGTTGATTTTGAAAAAATATCTAATTGGATTGTTGAGGTAGCAAAATCCCATAATAAGATAGTGGGAACTCTTACGTATATTTTTTGCAACGATGAAAAAATAATAGAGGTTAATCGTCAATTTTTGCAACATGATTATTATACTGATATTATCACATTTGATTATTCTCGTGGAAAACTTATAAGCGGAGATATGTTTATTTCTCTCGATACGGTATTAAGTAACTCTGACATGTTGGGAGTAAGTTATGACTCTGAATTACACCGTGTTATTATTCATGGTGTGCTTCACTTGTGTGGCATTGATGATAAAGGAGAGGGAGAACGCGAAATAATGGAACGCTTTGAAAATAAGGCTCTTGAATTGCTTGGAGCCATGAATTGAAACTAAATTCTATCGCAATATGAAGTTTGAATATGATGTAATTGTTGTAGGGGCCGGTCATGCCGGTTGTGAGGCGGCATCTGCTTCCGCTCGTTTAGGTTCGTCAACGCTTCTCATTACAATGGATATGAACAAAATAGCTCAAATGAGTTGTAATCCTGCTGTTGGAGGCATTGCTAAAGGGCAAATTGTCAGAGAAATTGACGCATTGGGCGGACAAATGGGTATTGTAACCGATCGCACAGCAATTCAATTTCGCATGCTAAATCGCTCGAAAGGGCCGGCAATGTGGAGTCCGCGTGCTCAGAGCGACCGCATGAAGTTTAGTGCTGAGTGGCGTCGCATTCTTGAAAACACGCCAAATCTTTCAATGTGGCAGGATTCGGTTGTAAGTTTACTTGTAGAAGATGGGAAAATAAAAGGAGTACACACCGCTTTGGGTGTTGATTTTAAGGCAAAATCAGTTGTGCTTACTGCCGGGACATTTCTCAATGGATTGATGCACATTGGTCGTGTTCAGCTTCAGGGAGGTCGTGTTTCGGAACCGGCATCGCATGGAATAACAGAACAATTGCGTGAAATGGGATTTGTTGTTGAGAGAATGAAGACCGGAACACCTGTTCGCATTGATGGACGTAGTGTAAAGTGGGAATTGACAACACCTCAAGAAGGAGAGGACGACTTTCATCAATTTTCATTTCTCCCCAATATTAACCGAGAATTGAAACAGCGTAGTTGTTTCACTGTGTTTACCAATCCTGCAACTCATGAAATATTGCGAAACGGATTGCCTGATTCTCCTCTTTACAATGGTCAAATTCAAAGTATCGGACCCCGCTATTGTCCCAGCATAGAAACAAAGATTGTAACATTTGCCGATAAACAAGAGCATCAACTATTCCTTGAACCCGAGGGAGAAGATACTCAAGAGTTCTATCTAAATGGCTTTTCATCATCATTGCCGTTAGATATTCAAATTAATGCGTTGCAAACTGTTCCTGCACTTGCCGATGTGCAAATATATCGTCCGGGCTATGCTATAGAGTATGATTTCTTTGATCCAACTCAGCTATATCACACCCTCGAAACAAAACTTATTAAAGGGTTGTATTTTGCAGGGCAAGTAAATGGAACAACAGGATATGAGGAGGCTGCAGGTCAAGGATTGATAGCCGGCATCAATGCTGACGCTTCGGCACATGGCAAACCATCATTTGTGTTAGCTCGAGATGAGGCATATATAGGGGTATTGATTGATGACTTAGTAACAAAAGGTGTTGATGAACCTTATCGCATGTTTACTTCGCGTGCAGAGTATCGTATTCTTCTTCGCCAAGATGATGCTGATATGCGTCTTACCCCGAGAGGATATGAAATAGGGTTGGTAACGCAAGAACGATATGGGCTTATGCAATCGAAGCGAGTTCAACGAGATGCCTTGATTAATTTTGCTCGAGAATTTTCAATCAAGCCAGCATTGATAAATCCGGCGTTGAAAAAATTAGGAACTACTCCGTTAAAGCAAGGAGTGAAATTATACGACTTGATTTTGCGTCCTCAATTGTCAATTTTGATGCTCGCTCCTCACATAAAGGCATTGCAAGAGCATTTAAGCTCCATTGATCAATCCCGTCGTGACGAAATAATTGAAGCCGCTGAAATATTAATAAAATATCAAGGATATATCGACCGAGAGCAATTGATAGCAGACAAAATTCGACGTCTTGAGGGCGTAAAACTTGCTGGAAAAATCAATTATTCTGAAATAAAATCACTCTCGACTGAAGCTCGGCAAAAACTTGAAAAAATCAATCCAGAAACAGTGGCACAAGCGTCACGCATACCGGGTATCTCGCCAAGTGATATAAATATCTTATTATTGTTATTGGGTAGATAAAACGCCAAATGTTTCACGTGGAACAAATGTAAATAATATAAAATCAGTAACTTAAACTAAAATAAATGGAATACGTTAAATCAAAAGTTCGCGACATAATTGACTTCCCTCAAAAGGGAGTTGTTTTTAAGGATTTGACCACTGTGTTCAAAGATCCAAGAGCCTTACATCTTATTAGTTGGGACCTCGCCAAGCTGTATAAAGATAAAGGAATTACTAAGGTAGTGGGAATTGAATCGCGAGGTTTTATTGCCGGCTCTATTCTTGCATTTAAGTTAGATGCCGGTTTTGTCCCCGTACGCAAGCCGGGAAAATTGCCTGCCGATACGATTTCTGCTACATACGAAAAAGAGTATGGTGTCGATACTATTGAAATTCATAAAGATGCAATTACTGAAGATGATGTTGTAGTACTTCATGATGATGTTCTTGCAACAGGTGGCACTATGGCGGCTGCAATAGAATTGATAAAAAGTATGAATCCCCAAAAAATATACGTCAATTTTATTATTGAAATTAGTGCTCTCAATGGCAGAGCAGCCCTCCCCGAAGATGTAGAAGTATCGTCATTGATTACCTACTAATGTTGAAAAATAAACCCTCTCATTTGCAAGAGAAGGTTGCTGTCCTTCCCGATACCCCCGGTGTATATATTTATTTTAATTCCGAGGGTCAAGTAATTTATGTGGGAAAGGCAAAGAATCTAAAGCGTAGAGTTGCTTCTTACTTTAATCGAGAGCATGAGGTAGTGCGTACTCGTTTGCTTGTGCGTGCCATTCATGATATGGACTATATTGTAGTCCCAACCGAGCAAGATGCACTTAATCTCGAAAACTCTCTGATAAAAGAGTATCAACCTCGATATAATGTTCTGCTAAAAGATGATAAGTCCTATCCGTGGATTTGCATTACAGGTGAACATTATCCCCGAGTTTTTCTCACTTATAATTACAAAAAAGATGGGTCGAAATATTATGGACCCTACACAAATCAATCGGTGGCACGTGCAGTGCTTCGACTGATAGATGACCTTTATCCTATTCGCACTTGCAGGCACATTATTACTCCCGAATATATTGAAAAAGGGAAGGGGCGATTATGTCTTGAGTATCACATGAAACGCTGCCTCGGTTGTTGCACCGGATTGATTTCGGTTGATGAGTATTTGACTTACATTGATCGCGTTAGACAGATATTACGTGGTGAGACTCAGGAACTTATGGGTTTTCTTCGAGATGAGATGACTCAACTGTCTATAGAGTTGCGATTTGAAGAAGCACAAGTGATAAAAGAAAAATATCAACTCATAGAGCGATATAATGCCAAAAGTGTGATTGTGAGTCAAACGATTCAAGATATTGATGTATTTGGACTTGAAGATGATGATAACAGCGTGTATATCAACTATATGCACGTGCGTCGTGGAGTTGTAGTAAGTAGTGTTACGCTTCAATATAAACGACGTCTTGAAGAGTCGCAGGCTCAATTATTGGCATACGCTTTGAGTGAAATATCAAAGCGTTTTTCTGTAGATTATAAAGATGTTATCGTTCCAATTGTGCCTGAGGTGGAGATGCCTAATGTGAATTTTATCATTCCTCAACGTGGCGACAAAAAGAAGTTGCTCGATGTTTCTACTCGCAATGCACGCCAACGCAAAATTGATACCCTCAAGCAAATGGAAAAGAAAAATCCCGAACAGCGATTGGAACGCACGCTTGAGCGTATGAAAATCGATTTTCGATTAGTCGAACTTCCACGCCATATTGAATGTTTCGATAATTCAAATATTCAAGGCACAAACCCGGTGTCGGCTTGCGTGGTTTTTCGTAATGCCAAACCCTCAAAACGAGACTATCGCCATTTTATAATAAAAACAGTTGACGGGCCTAATGATTTTGCTTCGATGAAGGAGGTGATTACGCGTCGTTACACGCGACTTTTACAGGAGAACGAGGAATTACCTCAGCTTATAGTGGTTGACGGTGGGAAAGGGCAAATAAGTGCCGCAGTAGAGGCTCTTGACGAACTTGGTCTGCGTGGCAAAATCGCAATCATAGGTATTGCCGAGCGGTTAGAGGAAATATATTTTCCGGGCGACAGTGTACCGTTATATATCGATAAAAACTCCGAATCATTAAAAGTAATCCAACATCTACGCGATGAGGCTCACAGATTTGGCATCACGCATCATCGTAATCGTCGAAGCAAAGGGCAAGTAGTGTCGGCACTCGATTCAATAAAAGGAGTGGGAGAAAAGACACGCACCACACTCCTTCGACACTTCAAAAGTCTTAAACGAATACACAATGCCTCACTCGACGACCTTACTGCTGTCATTGGTCCCGCCAAAGCCCATATCATCTACGATGCTCTCCACGCTTTAGAGTTAAATCCCTAAAAATTTGAATTTTGGTTGGTTTTCAAACGTTTTGTGTGGGATATTCGTTTAGTTGTTGTAAATTTGTAGCATATTTTGAGTAAATACGACCTTTTTGGTCATATATTATATGATATTATAATGAAAATAGCATTGATAGGATATGGAAAGATGGGCAAAACGATTGAACGCATTGCCCTTAGTCGTGGACATGAAATAGTGTCAATCATCGACATTGACAACCCACAAGACTTTGATAGCGATGCTTTTCGCAGTGCAGATGTGGCTATAGAATTTACCACTCCGGTTACAGCTGTCGATAATTATTACAAAGCATTTGCTCAAGGTGTGCCTGTAGTAAGTGGTAGCACCGGTTGGACAACTCGTATGCCTGAAATTAAAGCGTTGTGCGACGAAGGAAAGGCTACTTTCTTTTGGACTTCAAATTATAGTCTTGGTGTAAACTTGTTTTTTGCTCTAAACAAATATCTTGGTCAGTTGATGGATAATTTCAATAACTATACACCTTCGATGAAGGAGATTCACCACATTCACAAGCTCGACCACCCAAGTGGCACAGCGATTACTCTTGCCGAAGGATTAATTGAGAAAGTGGGACGCATCGAAGCTTGGACTGAAGATGAAAATGCTCCTGCGTCATCGCTCCCAATATATCATGAGCGTGAAGGAGAAGTCCCCGGCACGCACATCATCACATGGGACTCTGAGGTTGATACAATAACAATCGAGCATAAAGCTAAAAGTCGTGAAGGGTTTGCTCTTGGTGCTGTGGTGGCTGCCGAATGGGTATGCGGACGCAAAGGATTCCTCACTATGGACCAGCTTATGCATGGATTAATAAAAAAATCATATTTACTTGACATTAAATAATATATGGATTCAAAATCAGCACTTCAACAAATAAAAAAGCGAGTAAAAAACACCAAACTTACTCGATGGATAAGATTTAGTCTTGTTGCCTTATTATTTTTTGCATGGGTTGCATGGATGGGCGATTGGTGGCTATCAATTTTCATTTTCTTGCTTTTTGATATCTATATCACAGGCTTCATTCCTTTTGATTGGTGGAAAAAGAGTAAAAATAAAGTTGTGAGAACAGTGATGAGCTGGGTTGATGCCATTGTTTATGCTCTGATTTTGGTTTATTTCGTGTTTAACTTCATTGGGCAAAATTATCAAATTCCTTCATCTTCGCTCGAAAAAACCTTATTGACAGGCGACTATCTTTGGGTAAATAAGATGGTATATGGACCACGTGTTCCCATGACTCCGGTGCATTTTCCATTGGTACATAATACATTGCCTATTATAAACACAAAAAGTTATCTTGACAATCCGGCTATTGAATATCGACGATTAAAGGGTATTCGCAACGTGGAATTGGGCGACATCGTAGTGTTTAACTTCCCTGCCGGCGACACTGTTCCTTTGAATGTGCAAAATCCTGATTATTATACGCTCGTGAAAATGATTGGTCGCGATGCTATTAAATATGATAAAGTCCAATTTGGTGAAATCGTGTATCGTCCCGTTGACCGTCGTGAAAACTATGTGAAACGTTGTGTGGGATTGCCTGGTCAAAAGTTTCAAATCAAAGAGGGCGTTATTTATCTTGATGGAAAAGCAATCGAACAACCTGAGAATGTGCAATTCAATTATATTATACAAACACGAACACCAATCTCTGATGTTGAATGGGAGAATATTGGTGTAGCTATTGAAGATCGTGTAGTATTGGATATAACTAATCCCGATGTTAGAAACGGTTTATTTGCATCAGGATTTGATGCAAAATACCCGATTTATATGCCCCCACTCACAAAGGAAATGGTTGAAAAACTCAACGCAAGTAGCAACGTGATGAAAACAATGCGTTTAGGAGATTCTACTCTTGGTAGAGTTGAATACCTATTCCCCGATGTGGTTTCAAAAGATTGGAGTAGCTATAACTATGGAGGCGAAGAGGGGCTTGTTATCCCTAAAAAAGGAATGACAATCGATTTGACTGAAGATAATTGGCATCGCTATAACCGTTGTATTCGTAACTACGAGCACAACTACGATGCGTATCTAAAAGATGGCAAAGTGTATATCGGAGGTAAGCCTGCTGACAAATATACATTCAAAATGGACTACTATTTTATGATGGGGGACAATAGAGATAATTCGCTTGACTCGCGTTTCTGGGGTTTTGTCCCAGAAGACCATATTGTGGGAACTCCGATGATAATTCTTATATCTTTCGATAAAGACAAAAATATACTTAATGGTGGAATACGTTGGAATCGCATTTTCAAAGGTGCTAATCCCGACAAGAGATAATGTCGTCGCCACTTATTAAATATAATAATACAACCATAGTGCTACCACCGGTTTTGTGTGGTAGCATTGGTTATTATGCTTTGTTGGCAAGCCATAAAAATGTGGTGATAGATCGTTACTGCCGTTACGATAAACGTCGCAAACACATGCATCGCTACGATATTGCCGACGTAAACGGTCGCCTTTCCCTCACTGTGCCTATCACGAAACCTCGCATTGGAGCAACTTGGAATGATGCCGGGATATCGGCTCATGGTGGGTGGTGGAACATTCACAAAGTGGCATTATGGTCGGCATACGGACGGACTCCATTCTTTGAATACTATATTGATGAATTAATGCCCTATCTGCAGCCTTGCGATGGTACTGAGTCTTTGATGAATCTCAATATGGGAATTGATGCAGTTATTCGTCGCATATTGGGCATAGATAATGAAGTTAGATATGAACTAACTGCCGAAGAAAATGAATTACTAAAACGAGGAGATTTGTCAATAATCGACTGCAGAAACGGCAACTTTGACCTCGACACCCCCGTAGAGTACTATCAAGTAAGAGCCTTAAAACAAGGCTTTATACCTAACCTCACAATCCTTGATCTCATTTTTAACATGGGACCGGAATCTCCCTTGGTATTAAAGAAGATTATCGACAAGAACGGTTAGTTTTATTCGTGAGTAGCAGCAAGTCCTCCTTGAGCGGTTTCTTTGTATAGACTTGGAAGATCATGACCGGTTTGTTTCATTACCTCGACAATACGGTCGAATGTTACGGTGTGTTTGCCGTCGGAGATTTGTGAATATAGATTTGCATCAAGTGCTCGTGCGGCAGCCATGGCATTGCGTTCAATACATGGAATTTGCACCAATCCACACACCGGGTCGCAAGTCAAACCAAGGTGATGTTCAAGTCCCATTTCAGCACTATATTCTATTTGTGCTGGAGTGCCGCCAAATAGTTGGCACGATGCGGCAGCAGCCATGGCACATGCCACACCCACCTCTCCTTGACAACCCACCTCTGCTCCCGACACCGACGCATTGGTTTTAACTACGTTGCCAAATATTCCTGCTGTAGCAAGTGAACGCAAAATTCGTTCTTCGGAGAATCCTTTTGATGTGTGGAGATGATATAACACGGCTGGCACAATGCCACATGAACCACAAGTAGGAGCTGTAACGATTTTACCTCCGGCTGCATTTTCCTCACTCACCGCAAGTGCGTATGCGTATGTTAATCCACGGCTTTTGAGGCTACCTGTATATCCCTGTGCATGAACATAATAAGATACAGCTTTGCGTCGTACGCCAAGTCCCCCTGGTAATGCTCCTTCGGCTTCAAGTCCACGTTCAACGGCTTCTTTCATTACTTGCCACACCTCTCGAAGATAGTCCCACACTTCGGGTCCTTCACATTGATCGACATATTCCCAATAATTGTGTCCGGTCTTTTCGCACCATGCTTGAATATCTGCAATACGAGTCATCTCATACACATGATTATGCACTCGCGATTCCCCCTCTTCCATAATATCTCCACCTCCAATGGAATATACAACCCATTCGTCGGAGATTTTTCCATCAGAATTAAGTGCTTCAAATTTCATAGCATTTGGGTGGAAAGGTAGAAATATTTCAGGGAGCCACACAATTTCGGTGGGAGCAAAAGGTGATAGTACATCAAATATTGCCTTGTCGGTTAAGTGCCCTTTTCCTGTTGCTGCAAGCGACCCATAGAGTGTAACGCGATAATTTGTTGCTCCACTTGTGCGAGCCAAAAAACGCTCAGCTGCACGTTTCGGTCCCATAGTGTGGCTGCTTGAAGGGCCAATCCCTATTTTGTATATCTCCTTTATCGATTCCATAATATTTTGATTATATTTTTCTCAAATTTACAACACTTTTCATATAAATACAACAACTTTATTTGAATTATTTCCCATGCACCTTCATTAGTTCTTCAAGCTAAATGATGACTAATGAAAATAGGGAAAACAGAATGTGTGCCAATTTTAGAATTTTGGCACACATTCTGTTTTTATATTTGCTCCAACCGGAACAGATAAACTATACGAAGATGAGTGTTATTTTATTTCTTTATAGCTTAATTGAATGCAAGATCTGTTTGTATTGTCTCGAATAATGTTATTAACCTTAAATACACCTTTTGCAGTATTGTAATAGCCTACAAGAATAATATCATTAATATTCAAATCTTGAATAATATTTTCTTTTACCGAACTTTCATATACCGAACTGATTCCTCGAGCTGTTGCGGCAACATAATTAAACGAATTATTTCTAACAAACATTGTTTGTTCGTTGCTGCAGAGGTTTATTTTTGAAAAATCAGGGGTTGATTGAACATAAACGTCAGGCTTTAATGAGTCAACTGATTCATTAAAAATGAAAGGTTGAGTCACGTCATTTAACGACAATGCACTTGCGTTGTTATCGTGTGGATTATATAACACAATTCCATCTAATTGTAAAATATGGAGATTCTTACTTTTTATTAATAAATATCGTTGGATTGTAGCTATATTTCCTAAATTATCTTCTGCTTCAATATTTAATTCTATTGACAAACTATCTCGATCAACATCAGGAGCTTCATAATAAAATTTATACGCTAAGGATTTGTCGTTTCCACAGATAGAGTCAATGTAAGTTTTTGTACCTTGAAATGCGTCAAACGAGAAAATTTTGAATCGTTTAACGTATTCGTTTATTGTTGAGATTTCAACATCATATTGAATCATATCACCCGATTCAACTGTAACCAATGAGTCCTTTTCCGGATAAACTTTTATCACTACATTTGATAATTCCGGTTCTGAACACATAATAAATGTCAAGCACAATGAAAATGCACTTACTATTTTTAATAGTTTCTTCATTTTAATATCAAAAAACGATAACTCTCCCTAAATAGTGGGAGGGTTATCGTTTAATTATAATTTAAAATTATTTTTTTAGCTTGTAAGCTTTTACTTTAGCTGTTTTCACATTTAAATCGCCTAAGAACAATTTGTCTTTGCTGTGAGACGATACAACAACTTGAAAATAATCAGCTGTAGGGAATTTTTCAACCAATTTATAGGTTGCTAATTCTAAATCAGCATCATATACACCAGGAATAGTCAATCTCTTTTGTAATGATGAGTTATAGAATTCTCCATTAACTTTTTCGGTTTTCTTGATTAATCCAAATAGGTATGTGCTATATTCAACCGATACTTCATCTTCGCCAAGATAAGCCAAATCATTCATATTCATTTCAAGACGCACTTGGTCAAATGAATAAGGTTGTGTTTTGGTTATCGAGCCACAAGATGTTGCGAATAATGCAATCGCACAAATTGCAAATAACTTATATAATTTCATTTTAATTATAATTTAAAGAAGTAAGTAAGAGTTAAACGAGCTTGGTGTCCGAGTTCCCAAGTTAAAGCGTCATCAGAAGTTGTAACAGTAACATTATTATCAGCATCTGCAGAGATAGTTTCTCCACCGGCATTCCATAATGTGCTCACACCATACTCAAGACCCACTGCAAGAGGAAGATTGCAAACGTATGCTTGCAAACCGAAGAATGCACCAAGACCAATTTTGAAATGAGAGTTGCTTATTTCTGATGTTAATTTTTGATTTAATATTTTTGATTCTGAACTATTGCCATCTTTTGTCCAACCAAAAGGAAGTTCACCACCAAAATAAACATCAAGAACATTTGATTTTGCAAAGTGATAAGCAACACCAGGATAGAATTTCATGTTTGTACCCCATGTTCTATCAGTAATTGTACCCACTACATCTTCTTCAATAAATTCTTCTGTGTCTTTAGTAGTTTTGCTCCACCATTCAATACCTAAACGACCTTCAACTTTGTCGTTAAACATATATTTAAAGTTAATCAAAGGAAGGGCTTTTAGATCTCCAATGCTTGTCAAGTCTTGGAACATTGTAGAGGTTGCACCTAAATAAAGACCGAAATCACCTTTTTCTGCTCTGTTACCTGTTTTGATAGTTTGAGCTTGACTTTCACCTGTTGTGATTTGTGCTTGTACAAGCATGCTTCCAGCACACAAGAAAGCTAACATTAAAAAGAACTTTTTCATAAATTTTGTATTTTGCGAAAGAAGCTTCGATTTCGCGTTTAATTTTTGTTTGTATAGAGAAGCTTCATGAAACATCAAGAGTTATTACCTTAAAAGTTCCATTCTATACATTTCATTTATAAATTTTATGTAAAATTACGTTTTTTATTATTTTGATTAATTATTTAAGTGTTAAAATACCTTAAAATAGAGGTAGCCAATTAAACTTTTTCAAAATAATCCTCCTATCCATTGCCAAAATGACATCATTAATTCCCATTGCCATTTCACAAAGAGTATCATAAAGTAGATTGCTACACACAACAATAATATCATAATTCCCATATATATTGCTTTGCGGTTAACCTCTTTGATTATCTTTTTGTCGTTTTCTACAAATCCCATGATTAGATTGAAATTCTTTTTATTTGCTCTTACAAATATATCAAACACATCGCCAATATAAAAAGGAAGCATTCCAACACAACAGTCAACCAAAATGTTGTAAATAATAGCAAGTGTGAGAGGCAACGATTTTATTTTTACTATTGCTACATATATACTCGGAACAGACATAATAGCACTCAACACGTCGCCTGCTCCGGGAAAAATAAAGCCAACGATAGAGTCAATATATAAGTCATCAAGATATTTTTTTAGGTAATATATCGAACGGTATGACCAAGATCGTTGTAGCCATTGACGTGTCGCTTCTTTTTTGTCAATATCTTCTTGCAACTTCACCGAAGCAATCTCTATTTCACGTTTTTCTTTTTTCATAATAGGTTGATATTTTACATATTGGTACACATCGCAAATATAGTGATTTTTCATCTAAAAGCATGTAACAGTATAGTAAAAGGACAAAAAGCAAGCCAAAATGATTACAACCTCAAAAACTCTCTTATGCAATACAACAAAACCTTGAGCAAAGTTGTTATCACTCAAAAATGTGATACTATGAAGTTGAGGTTTTATGTGTTGCAGGTAGTGGCGATGTGTGTGCTGGTAATGTCGGCCTCGGAAAATGTGTCGCTCGATTCTTGTAGAGCAATGGCGTTGCGTAATAATAAGCAGATGCTTATAGATGCCACACGCATTGAGGGTGCAAAGTATAAAAAGAGGGAGGCTCGGGCTGCTTATTTGCCGGCTTTTGACTTTTCCGGAGGATATAGTTATAACCAAAAAGAGTTATCGCTGTTTGACTCTGACCAAATGTTGCCGGTTAAGTCGTTTGACATCGCAACCGGTAGTTATGAGTTCAACATCGTAAAAAATCCTATTACAGGCGAGCCTATAAAATCGCCCGATGGGCAATATGTGCCTCAACAGGTGGCGTTGATTCCAAAGGAAGCTATGACATTTGATATTCATAATGTGTTTTTTGGTGCCCTTACACTTTCGCAACCGGTTTATATGGGAGGAAAAATCGTAGCATTGAATCGTATCGCCGATTATGCCGAGCAATTGGCTGTGGCTCAACAACAAGGCAATGCCGAGAATGTAATATACAATGTTGATGTGGCTTATTGGCAAGTTGTGTCGCTCGATGCTAAGATGCGTCTTGCTGAGGGGTATGTGGCATTACTCGACACATTAAATCGCAACGTGAATGCCATGATTATTGAAGGGGTTGCAACTCCCAGCGACCAACTTAGAGTAAATGTGCGTCTTAACGAGGCTTTAGTGGATTTAACTAAAGTAAAAAATGGATTGACCCTTTCTCGCATGGCACTTGCTCAACTTTGTGGCTTGCCCATCAACAGCGACTTGCATTTGGCAGATGAAAATTACAATAAGCCATTATCACAAATTCCTTTGATTCCTCAAACTACGGAGATGGAACTAGTTTATGCTCGTCGTCATGATATTCGTCAACTTGAATTGGGTGAAAAGATTACTCATCAACAAGCAAAAGTAGAATTATCGTCGATGTTGCCTAATGTGTCGGTTATAGGGGCTTATTCGTTTAGTAATCCAAACTTGTATGATGGGTTTAGCAAAAGCTTTGATGGAGCATTTTCGGTGGGTGTGATGGTTACAGTTCCGTTGTGGCACTGGGGAGGAAACTACAATAAATATAAAGCGGCTCAATCGCAAGAAACAATTATGCGATTAAATCTTGCCGATGCCAAAGAGAAAATTGCATTGCAGGTGCAACAGGCATTGTTTAAGACTCAGGAGGCAATAAAAACATATAAAATGACAGTAGAGAATCTCAAAAGTGCCGATGAAAATCTACGTCAGGCACAGATAGGATTCAAAGAGGGTGTAATGACGGTGGATAATGTAATGGAAGCCCAAACAGCATGGCTTAAAGCTAATTCAGAACAAGTTGATGCTCAAATTGATGTGCAACTTTGTAACACCTACCTCAAAAAGACACTGGGAATTCTAACGTATTGAAAATAGAATAATTAATATGGAAACAAATCAAGTGAAACGAGAAAACAACATGCTAATAATTTCTTTGGCAGTGATAATATTGGTTGTGGTGCTTTTAGCGATTGTGGGATTTATGCTTATCAATGAGCCAAGAGAGGTTGTTCAAGGGCAAGCAGAGGCTACTACGGTAAAAATTTCGGGGAAACTGCCCGGTCGTATTGAAGCATTCTTTGTAAATGAGGGAGACTCGGTAAAAACGGGCGATACTCTTGTGCATATTCATTCATCGGTAGTTGAAGCCAAATTGATGCAGGCCCAAGCTATGACTACTGTAGCACAGGCTCAGAATCGAAAAGTTGATGGTGGAGCTCGAAAACAAACAATTCAGTCGGCACATGACCTTTGGCTACAAGCTCAGGCTGCACGTGAAATATCTCAAAAAACATATAACCGCATGGAATCGCTTTATAGTCAAGGTGTGGTGTCGGCACAAAAACGCGATGAAGCACAAGCCGCTTATAAGGCTGCCCAAGCTGCCGAAGATGCAGCATGGAACCAATACAATTTAGCTCAAAGCGGAGCACAACAAGAGGATAAACAAAGTGCGGCGGCAATGGTAAGGGTAGCACGTGGAGGAGAAAAAGAGGTAGAAGCTATTCTGAATGATCAATATTTGATTGCACCTTGTAATGGAGTTGTTGATGAGATATATCCTCAATGTGGTGAATTAGTTGCCCTTGGAGCTCCTATAATGAGTGTGTTGCAAACTGAAGATAAATGGGTTACATTTAACGTGCGTGAGGAATTACTCAATGACCTATCATTGGGGAAAGAGATTGACATAATAATTCCTGCACTCGGGGATAAGAACGTAAAAGCTCGGGTGTATTATGTGCGTGATATGGGCGATTATGCAGTGTGGCGTGCAACAAAAGCAACCGGAGAGTGGGATAGTCGCACATTTAAGATAAAAGCTCGCCCGATGACATCATTGCCAAACCTACGCCCCGGAATGTCGGTAATATATGAGCCAAAATAGGTGTGGTGTTATGGGATTTAGGGCAATATTTATTAGAGAGTTGCGACGACTTGCATGTCGTCCCATATATTTGTTCACGATGATAATTGTGCCCATTGGTTGTGCTATTTTTTTTGTATCGTTGCTTGATGAGGGATTACCTACCAAAGTGCCTACTGCTGTAGTTGACCATGATAATTCATTGTTATCACGACAAATTATTCGCGATCTTGGAGCATCTGAGTTAATCAACATTGATAGTCATCTCGATAGCTATCATGAGGCTCTTGAATCCGTACGTAGTGGCAAAGTTTTTGGTTTTTTTATCATTCCCGATGACTTTGAAAAAGATGCAGTAGCCGGTCGTTCCCCTTCAATATCTTACTATTGCAATATGGCATATTTTATTCCGGGAACATTGACATTTAAGGGATTCAAAACAATTGCCGTAAGCACTACCGGCTCATTGGCACGAGTACAACTCGTATCGGCAGGGATGAATGATAATGCTACCGGAGCATTGATTCAACCACTTGCAGTGCAGGACCACCCAATAGGAAATCCTTGGAGCAATTATCCAATATATTTATGCAACTCGTTTGCCGCGGGAGTTTTGGCATTGATGATACTGCTTGTTACAGCGTTTTCAATATGTGAGGAAATAAAGCGAGCCACATCGATTGAATGGCTTGCGACTGCACGAGGATCTATGATAGTGGCATTGTTGGGGAAGATGTTGCCTCACACGGTGATATTTTCTGCTGTGGGAATCTTTATGCAATCATTGTTTTATGGATATAATCACTATCCCCTAAATGGCTCGGAGTGGGTAATGGCATTGGCTATGGTAATGTTTGTTGTAGCATGTCAAGCGTTTGCATTATTTGTATGTTGCCTATTGCCCAATTTGCGTTTAGCTTTGAGTGTTGTGTCGTTGCTTGGTGTATTATCTTTCTCAATTACCGGTTTTTCGTTTCCACTTGAAAATATGTATGGAGCAGTAGCAATATTTAGCTATATAATCCCGGTTCGATACTATTTTTTGATATATATCGACCAAGCATTGAATGGGATTGCTTTATATTATTCGCGATATTATTTTGTTGCGTTGGCTATATTCCCATTAGTGGCATCGACCATGTTATGGAGATTGAAAAAAGCGTGTATAACCCCGATTTATGTATCATAGAAGAAAATAAAATGAATAGGGCAATAAAAAATATCAAATCGTGGTGGTTATCACTATTTAGTGTGTGGCGTAGAGAGTTTTATATTGTAACTCACGATGGTGGCGTAATGCTGTTTTTCCTTTTTTTGCCGTTGCTATATCCCATTCTTTACACGCTGATATATAACAAAGAATTGGTTGAGGAGGTGCCATTTGTGGTGGTCGATGATAGTTACACTCCTAAGAGTCGTGAACTTGTGCGAATGGCTGATGCAACTCCCGAAATGCAACTTGTTGGATACGCTTCGGATATGGCAGAGGCTCGTCGTTGGCTTAACGAAAAAGCGTGTTATGGGATAATGTATATTCCAAGCGACTATTCACGTAAACTTGCCAATAAAGAACAAGCTGTTGTGCCATTTTATTATGATATGAGTCTGTTGATGCGTTATCGTTCATTTATGGAAGCTCTCACCAACATACAAATTGCCATTGGAGACAGCGAACGGCAATCATTGCTCAATGAGGTGGGAGAACTGTCATCTGGGTTGAATGTAACTGCAATAAATTCGCAAGCATTTATACTTGGAGATTTAACACAAGGCTTTGCCTCATTTGTTATTCCCGGGGTGTTGATACTGATTATTCAGCAAAGTATGATATTAGGTATAGTGATGCTTTGTGGCACTTCACGCGACCGACGTCGCCGAAATTCAGTGATTGAACCTCTTGCAATTGAAGCTCCGGCAATGGCAGCCGTATTGGGCAAATCGTTATGTTATGTAATGATATATATTCCTCTTTCTTTATATATGCTTCATTTTGTTCCTCTAATGTTTGGATTACCACATGTGGGGTCGATGGTGGAAATAATATTGTTTATATTGCCGTTTTTATTTGCTTCGGCATTTTTGGGCTTGGTATTGCAAGCATTTGTGAGCGAACGCGAAACGTCTTTTCTTGTTATTGTGTTCACTTCATTGATATTCCTTTTCCTTTCGGGATTGACCTGGCCACGTTATGCGATGGACTTCCCTTGGCGACAACTGAGCGACATAATCCCCGCCACTTGGGGCGTAGAAGGCTTTGTCAACATCAACTCAAACGGAGCCACCCTCTCCCACGTCTCAACCCCCTACACAATACTTTGGTGTCTCACAGGAATATACTTCATCATCGCAAGCTTATTGTGGAAATATACTAAAAATGAACAATAAAAGAATTTGTGGTTCTTTTTCTGTTCATTTTTTAGCTGGCAATTGTGATTGTATATATTGACACAATAAAACGCGAAGCCTTCGATTTTTACTATCGCAAATCGTTATCGTTTTAGGTAGTATGAGGCTTGCTAATTGTTAAAATAACTTTCATATTCTTGTAAAAGAATATGTAAAATCTTCATTATATATTACAATTTTGTTTGTGCTTAAATGTTGTATTATATAAATATCTGCATGACCAGAATCATCATCTGTTAAACAAATAGTAGCAGAAGTTTCATTATAAGTATAAGTTCCGGTTCTCGTTTCCGACCAAGTCGCAGACAAATTATGAACTCTCTTATAGGTCCAATCTTCTTTAAATTCCCATTTGCCATATCTATAGTTCCATGTTCCAACAAATGGATTTACTTCTGGTTCATCTTTTTTAGATTCACAATCACAAGCAACAAAATTCACGCATAAAAAAATTGTTACCAATAAAACCACTAACAATTTAATCTTTTTCATTTTCATTACAAATTTGTGTTTCTCATCTCCCATTGAAACGATTAAATTTTAATATAAAAAAGGTGTGGAGAATGTATCTATGTCTTATCTTGTTATCAGGTCTTCGCTACCTATGGAATAGATAAGACAATAGCCCCACACCGATTATGCTATATATTCTGCCTTTTATGGCATCGTACAAGCAACCGACGTAGGTGCTACTGTGAACCTTATCTTCATTCCATTTCAATGTTGCGAAGTTTGATAACAGAAGATAAAATTTCAATAACACCTTTCGTAAAATATGTATTTATTCAAGAACTATCGCTATAGAACTGAATGAGTGCAAAGATAAAGTAATTTCTTTTATTTCAAAAACAAAATAAGGAAATAATTTGGGGGTCTGAAGATTTATTCACTTTTGTCATTGTGTTGAAATTTAGGACACGGCAATAGATATTTGTATTGGAACTAAATCTATTTCCCATTAACTACCCAATGACCACCTTTTGCGGGACCGATGCGTTGAATGGTGCCGTCGGCTTTTAGGCGTGCGAGGTGTTTTTCTACAGCTTTGGCCGTGATGCCAATCTTTTCTGCTAATGCAACAGCACTCAACCGACCATCTTTAGAGAGTAATGAAATGATTTTATCCCTACTTTTTGTGGAATCTTCCCTGCCTTTTGAAGGTTTGACTCTATTATCCCCGGTTTCTTTGATTGACTTCAAATAGGTTTCTATTTCAGCCGAAAGGATTTCTTCCATCATTTTAGCCATGAAAGTTCTGAAAATATCAAGGTCGTCTTCTTCTCGTGTTGCTACTAATGCTTTGATATATTCTTCTTTATATTCCTTGTGTATTTTTGTAGGAATAAGGCCAAATTCAAATTGCAGCATATTCATAATCAAACGAGCCATACGCCCATTTCCGTCGGCCCATGGGTGTATGGTTACTAAATTAAAATGAGCATCGAATGAAAGTTTATATAGTTCGGTTATTGATTTATTCTCAGCATTTTTTCGGTCAGCATTTAGTTGGTTACAAAATTCAGCAAGTTTTGTGGGGACTTTGCTATAATTCATATATGAACGTCCTCCAATCCCGGCAGTCACATTGAGCAAACGTAATTCCCCCTTTGCCGATGAGAAATCACCAAGAATAGTCTTATATTCTTTACCTGTGTTTTTCATCACTAATGCGGCGAGGGAAATTAACGTATCAATGGTAATAGGAGAGTGTGTGTTTGCCAATTCAATTGCTCTATCATAGGCAAATTTTAGGTCAAGGTTCATGCTTTGTTCCTCAATGCTTTTTCCTTTAATACTCACCCCATGGTCAAACATTATTTGATTCTCCAATTCTGTGATTGTAGAACCTTCAATAGCAGTTGAGTGGGTAATCAATGAATAGAGGTAAAATTTATCATAATCTATTTGTTGATCAATGCCTAACTCTTTATATTGATATATAAGTGACTCTAATTTGTTTGCCATGTTCTCGGTTTTTTGAATTTTGTTTTATGCCGTAACTGCTTTCTCCCTACTTTTTGTGCAAAGATAATTGTTTTATCCCTACTTTTTTGTGTTTTCACCCTACTTTTTTCGGGTTTCACCCTACTTTTTTGTGCAGTGGTGGTTGTTGCGGTGGAGGCCGGTGAGTTTTGTGCGTTTGATGGCTGAATGGTGGAAGATGCGAGAGAACTGCTCTTGTGTCATTGTTTCGATATCGCTGTGGGTGAGCGATAGTATTTCTTTGCGAGGTAAAAACTCTGTTATTTTAGTGGTGGGGGCGTTGAGGTTGTGTGGACATACTTTTTGACATTCGTCGCAACCATATACTTTGCCGTTGAGGTCGAGTTTTTCGGGCAATTCGCCTCGATACTCTATAGTTAGGTAGGAGTGACATCGACGTGTGTCAATCATGCCACTTAGTGATATCGCTTTGCCCGGGCAATGACGAATGCAGGCGTTGCAACCTATGCAATCAAGCATGCAAGGCTCGTTGGGTTGAAACTTTATGGTCGATAACACTATGCCGATGAACACATACGAGCCAATCTTAGGCAATATCAGCATCGAATTGCGGCCAATAAATCCCACACCGGCTTGCTGTGCCCAATAGCGTTCGAAGATAGGAGCGGTATCAATGCAAATTCGTGTTTCGCCACCCCAATTTTCTTGAATGAAAGATGCGAGTTGAGATAGTTTGCTACGCATCACATCGTGATAGTCATCGCCAAGGGCATAAGAAGCCCATTTAGGAGCATTTTGACGAGGAAGTAACGGGGAATGATAGTTTGCTGCTACCACAATGACAGATTGAGCATTTTCAAGCAATAAACGTGGGTTGCAACGCACGTCGCCATATCGTTCCATATAAGACATATCACCATGGCTATTTGATGCAATCCATTGATTGTATCGGTCAATTACCGATTGAGGTACTTCGGAGGCATTGGCAATGCCTATTTTGTCAAACCCTAATTCAGTGGCTACGGCTTGCAAATCATTGCAACATGGGGATTGGGAGAATCTCATAACCTTCGCTTTTGAGCCATTCGATGGCAAGAGGTAATGCAAATTTTAGATTATATTCGGCACGAAGTGAATCATGAAACACGATTATAGATCCGTTGCGAGTGAAATTTTTCACATTGGCGAGCACGTCATATCCATTTTGTTTCCGGCTATAATCACGCGTAACAATATCATACATCACTATATTATAACGCTCTTTGACGGCTTTTGCCTGACTTCTTCGCATCAATCCATGAGGTGGGCGGAATAGACTTGAGTCGATATATTCGTTGGCTTCGTCAATGTCGTGAATATATTCCGGAGTTAAAGTCTTCATGGCTTTCAAATGATGCATGGTGTGGTTTCCATAGCTATGTCCTCTACGTTTTATCTCGTCAAAAAGCCAAGGGTGGCGACGAACATTGTCGCCAACCATAAAGAAGGTAGCTTTAACGTTGTATTTGTCGAGAATATCCAACACCCAAGGTGTAACCTCGGGTATTGGACCATCGTCAAATGTGAGATATACCGTGCGTTGCTTTTTGCGTTTTATACGCCATATTGCTTCGGGGAAGAATATGCGATAAAGCAACGGTGGTTGTTCTATGAACATAGTAGAATGATTGTTTATTCGTCAGAATCTTCTGAGTAAGCCATGTCAAACGCAGCTTTAAGTTGAGTAGTGTCGAGACCTCGATTGCCAAAGAAATCAACGATTACATCAACCAATTTTTCGGGTTGATAATTAAGCATTCCGTAATATTCAACAATCGGATTTACGAAATTGTGAATCTCAACTCCGGGATAGTCTAACTGATATAAACGATAACGAAGAGCTAAAATATCATCAATTGATGTGTCAAGTTCTTTGAGTTTGGCATCAACATCACCACCGGCTTGTTGATAAAGAGTGATGAAATGAGGAATAGCTACATTCGACACATATTTTTCGTTATATACAATTGACTTGAGTTGCCAATCGTTAAGGCTCATGAGATAAGGAATAAACTTTACATATCGGGTTAACCCATCTTCGGCAAGTGCTAAAGCATGAGCTTTATTATCTTCGTTGCCTGTTGCTTCAAAGAGTTTGATATATAGCTCGGCAATATCAATGCTTGAGTAGTTTTCGTAAGGCATTACGCTTGCCGGCAATTTCTCTTCCATGAGGTTAAGCACCTTACGTGCTTTTTCAAAGTTCTCATTATTTGCGTCAATGCCGGTTGAATCATTTTTAGAAGCAATTATGCCATTGTAATATAATTCTTCTGCAAGACTGCTCATTGAGTTACGAGTAGTTGACACCATACGACGCACTGTTTCGTCGAGATACAGGTCTTTTCCTTGATCCAAGCCTCCCCAACGATATTGATTCATTATCACATCATACATCTTTTCGGTATTAATACCCGGTGCGGCTCGTTGACCCGAAGAGCCTGGTATGCCGGCAAGAACAGGAGTTACTTGATAAGCCATACCGGTTTGTTGCAGATAAGGTGTAAGACCTAAGTGATATGAATTAGGTACGGTTACAGCGTAGTAGATAGGACGATTCCAACCATTTTCGGCACTTTTGGCTATCATATCGAGAGCCAATACTTTATTAAGAGCCAATCCGGGGTCGCCCAAACTTTGAGCATGACGAGCGATTTCAACAAACAATGTGTCAACAATTTGGTTGCGTTGTGATTCGGGAACAATTTTTGACTCGATTACTTTATTTGCATCAACAGGAATATATACAGTAGCTGCATTTATTGCATTAACGCCATATTGAGGCAAGTATGAGGCATCGCTATAACGGTGCAATAAAGCATCTTTGGCAGAGCTTAATGCAACTTGAGGAACGATGTAACTATATTGCAATTTGTCGTTGCCATAGTTTTGAGGTGTTGCATATAAATCAATGCCGGGGGCATCATAGGTGGGAAGTTGATTTTGGTAGGCATACCAATCGGTAGTGAGGTATGACATATTTACCACTTTCACATCGGTGCGATGTCCCTCAACCTCTTGAGCATACCACAATGGGAATGTATCGTTGTCGCCGTTTACAAAAATGATACCGTTTTTATCCACACTTGAGAGGTAGTTCATGCCAAAGTCGCGAGCAGTGTAGCGTCCTGAACGGTCGTGGTCGTCCCATGTTTGCGACACCATTTGAATAGGCACGATTAAGCCTAACACAGCGGCTACGATAGCAATTGCAAGCGATTTTTTACCATTGTCTTGTTTGGTTGGTTCAGCGTTGACTTTTTTAGATGCTTTTTTATCAAACAACGTTTTTATTCCTGCCCAAATTCCGGGAACTGCAAGACCAATCCATATTGCAAAGGCGTAGAAAGAACCGGCAAATGCATAGTCGCGTTCACGAGGTTGACCGGGTGTTTGATTGAGGTAAAGCACAATCGCAATACCTGTCATGAAGAACAAGAAGAAGATTACCCAAAATTGTTCAATGCCACGTTTTGATGAAAATGCTTGCCACAGCAGTCCAATGATGCCAAACAATAATGGCAATAGGTAAAACACGTTGTGTCCTTTATTTCCAGTGCCATATTCTTCGGGGAGTAGAGATTGGTCGCCAAGTCGAAGTTTGTCGAGGAATGAGATGCCCGAAATCCAGTTACCTTGAGTTACTTCACCATTGCCTTGAATATCGTTTTGACGACCGGCAAAGTTCCACATAAAGTAACGCCAATACATGTGATTGAGCTGATAATTGATGAAATAAGTGAGGTTATCGGCAAAAGTTGGTAATGCTACTTCTTTTGCAACATATCCTCTCTCGTTAGAATCATATATATTGATAATCTTACGTGGCGATTTATCGGCATTGTAGTTAATCCAATCTTTATAACCTCTGACGTGGTTTCCATCGGAGCTATAAATGCGAGGGAATAACATCTTAAATTCAGGAATCTCTTCGTAGTCGGTTTTTTGTCCGGTTACGATATATTGGTCGGGTTGTTCGGGTGAAGTTTTTACAATTTTACCATAAGTCGAACGGCCGGTTTTTGTTACGGCAGTTCCGTCTTCTGTACGCAAAATTGCCGATGCCGGCACATATTTTATTGATGATTTGCCGGTTTTGCTATCCTCTTGATATGTTACATAATCAGCGAATGTAGCCCCATGGAACAATGGGCGTTGACCATATTGTTCACGGTTGAGGTAAGACGCAAGGGCAAACACGTTGTCGGGAGCATTTTGATTCATCGGAGTGTTGGCATTGGCACGAATTAAGAGCAATGCGTAAGATGAATAACCGATAAAAATTACCAACACACCTGTAATTACGATATTGAGAATGCGAATGGGTAAATTTGATGTGAATACAAAGTATAGAATCAACCCAATCATAAACAACGTGGGGATAGCATAGCTTTCGCCAATAAAAGGCATGCCTGAAAGGAAGATTGCCAAGCATGATGAAAATTTGATGCGAGCCGATGACTTTTGGCTGTATAGCTCATAGATAGCCCAAATAAATGTAGCCACAAGCACAATGGCATATATGAGAGTTCCCATATTGTAGCTCAATCCACAACTGTTCACGAAGAAAAGTTCGAAATATTGAGCCATTTCAACAAATCCAGGCACCAAACCATAAAGAATCAAGCCCACTACCACACATGAAATGCCAAGTGCAATTAACGAACCTTTGGCGTTAGTTTCCTTGAATTTGCGATAATATATCACTAAACCAATGGCAGGGATACACAAGAGGTTAAGCAAGTGTACGGCAATCGAAATACCTATAACATAGGCAATAAGTATTAAATAGCGATCGCTTGTTGGGTCGTCGGCACGGTTTTCCCACTTGAGAATGAGCCAAAACACAAGGGCTGTGCAGAATGATGAAAACGCATATACTTCGCCCTCAACTGCCGAGAACCAAAAAGTGTCGCTCCATGTATAAGCCAACGCACCACACATTCCGGCACCGAAAATCACAATCATTTTAGTGAGAGATACTTCGGTGGCATCATCTTTGATGATGAGGCGACGCACAAGATGTGTTATGGTCCAGAATAGCAATAATATTGTTCCGGCACTCAATAACGCCGACATTGCATTGACCATAAGAGCTGCCATCGACATGTCGCCACCGGCAAAGTTGATGAAGAAACGAGCTGTGAGCATCCATATAGGGTTGCCGGGGGGGTGTCCCACTTCAAGTTTCGCACCTTGTGAAATAAATTCGGGGCAGTCCCAAAAACTTGCCGTAGGCTCAAGTGTGAGCAAATAGGTAATCGCAGCGATGACAAAACATAGCCATCCAAGCGAATTGTTGATGATATTATACTTTTTCATTGTAAAATTGATTATTCTATTGCATCATGGCATAATAATGCCAATATATCAATCTGCAAAGATAGTATAAAGAATTGAGAGTTGAGAATTGAGAGTTGAGAATTTGTTTGTAATTGCAAACATTAAACATAATTTAATGTTTTAGAGAGAAAAGTGTTGAGGGAGTAAAGTCCAATAGCAAATATAAATTTGCAAAATAAACGAGGGTGAGTCAAAATTCAGACACACCCTCGTTGTTGTATTTAAGAGTTTTATCGTATTATTTTACAATTACTTTCGACACCCGATTGCCTTGCTTTTTGATAAAGATTCCACTATGAGGGTTGGCAATTTTTATCCCATGCAAGTTGTAGTATTCAATAGGGGCATTACTGTCGGCTTCAATGCTTTCCACGCCATTAAAGGCGTTAGCAGCATCGCCAGTGGAGTAAATGGTTTTTCCCTCGGCATTTTTGAAAGAATTAAAGATTGGAAGTTTATCAGTCCCAGTAACGAGGGCAGGAAATTGACACATTAAATCGCCAGCGTTCATGTGGCAACCATATCCATCATAGCCTATTCCTTCAATAATATAACCCTCTTCACCATTATTGCCAATAGCATAGCAATTTCGTTCTACTCCGTCAATTGTAATTTTACCGGCATTAACATCACTATAAGTTTTTCCTTTCCACTTTTGCTCAGGAT
Organism: uncultured Muribaculaceae bacterium; assembly: GCA_904502025.1. Classification (GTDB taxonomy): domain Bacteria; phylum Bacteroidota; class Bacteroidia; order Bacteroidales; family Muribaculaceae; genus RGIG4079. The sequence continues at coordinate 708 of CAJGDJ010000002.1, read as the reverse complement.
TATTTATATTGGCAAAGTCATATAATAGTAAGTCATTATAAAAATAGGTATCATCAGCAAGATATTCATAAAGTTGATTATATACCTCGTGAAATTGCTTTTCGTTAAAGCGAACATAAACTTTTTTGTTTTCAACATCTTCGCGAATGAATGCAAGTGTTAGTGTCTCGGCAGAAGAGTGTCTGGAATATTCTTCCCAATTCCAAGTACTCTCCTCAAAAGCATATACACAACATTTATATTTTGTGTCATCAATAATTGTGTCACCTTTTATTTCAATGGAATAGGGGATAAGCCAATCAGGGCGGATATCATGATGAAATATGCCAAAATCGCATTCCCATTTAGCACCTTCCACCACGAGAGGAACGTAATCATCACTCGATGTTTGTGCCACCATTGGTGCTGACACTCCAAACAACATGGTTAAAATTGAGAGTAAAGATTTTTTCATAATGTTATAGTTTAGAGATTTAAGATTATTGCAAAGAAAATTATTAATTTTCGTTTTTCAAAATATAAAGAGCCGAAGTAGTGTAATAATTTCTGAAATAAGGAATATGTGATGCCCATTTCCACACTCGTCGAGGTTTTAGACCGAATTTTTGCTTATAATGAGGATTGATAAACCATAGAGAACGGTTAATAATAGATAAGCCACAATCTATAGCCAATCGTTCAAATTTTTCTATTGGCATTTTTGAGCGT
>CAJGDJ010000001.1 GCA_904502025.1 uncultured Muribaculaceae bacterium | reverse complement strand
GGCCCATTCGTCTATCGGTTAGGACGCAAGATTTTCATTCTTGAAAGAGGAGTTCGATTCTCCTATGGGCTACAATTAACAAACAATAACTAAAGATTTTAAGATTTATTTATAATGGCAAATCATAAATCATCTGAAAAGAGAATTCGTCAAACTAAGGTTCGTAACGCTCGCAATCGTTACTATGCTAAAACTGCTCGTAACGCCGTTCGTCGCCTTCGTGCAATGACCGACCTCGCTGAAGCTCAAGAAGCTTTCAAAAAAGTTAGTGCTATGCTCGATCGTCTTGCTTCTAAAAAGACCATCTCTAAAAACAAAGCTGCTAACCTTAAAAGCAAGCTCGCTCACCACATCAGCAAAATCTCTGCTTAATACAGCAGCCTGATATTTGTTGGCCCATTCGTCTATCGGTTAGGACGCAAGATTTTCATTCTTGAAAGAGGAGTTCGATTCTCCTATGGGCTACCTCAAAGCATCTATCATTCAATGGTAGATGCTTTTGGCGTTTTTATTGCTGATTATTAACCGAGAACTGAAAAATTCTTTGTAAATTTGCGTAATTTTACAAATTATCACTATGAATATATCATATAACTGGCTCAAAGAATATGCTGACTTCAATCTCTCTCCTGAGGAACTTGGAGCAGCTCTCACATCTATCGGTCTTGAAACCGGTGGTATAGAAGAAGTTGAATCTATTCGTGGGGGATTGCGTGGGATCGTAATTGGCAAAGTACTCACTTGCGAAGACCACCCCAATAGCGACCACCTACACATCACAACAGTTGACCTTGGAAACGGCGAACCAACACAAATCGTGTGTGGAGCACCAAACGTTGCAGCAGGACAAACAGTTGTTGTTGCAACAGTTGGCACTACTCTTTACGACGGCGACCAAGAATTTCAAATCAAGAAATCAAAGATTCGTGGAGTAGAATCATTTGGTATGATTTGTGCCGAAGATGAGATAGGCATTGGAAAATCTCACGACGGAATCATCGTACTCAACGACGAGGTGAAACCCGGCACTCCTGCTGCCGAATACTATAATCTCTCCAGCGATTATGTGCTTGAAGTCGATCTTACTCCTAACCGCATCGACGCAGCTTCTCACTATGGTGTAGCCCGTGATCTTTGTGCATGGTTATCACAAAACAAAGAAACAGCAACTCCTCAACGCCCTTCGGTTGACGCTTTCAAAATCGACAACCCTTCAGGTGCCGCTGAAGTTGTAGTTGAAAACTCCGACGCTTGTCCTCGCTATGCAGGCGTAACCATTCGCAATATCAAAGTTACCGAAAGCCCCCAATGGCTTAAAGACCGCTTGACTGCAATTGGGCAACGTCCGATAAACAGCATCGTTGATATCACAAACTATTTGCTTCATGCAATGGGACAACCGCTACACTGCTTCGACCTTGACAAAGTAAAAGGCGAAAAAATCGTGGTTCGCAACTGTGCCGAAGGAACTCCTTTTACCACTCTTGATGAAGTAGAACGCAAATTAAGCAATGCCGACTTGATGATTTGCAACGCCGAAGAACCTATGTGTATTGCAGGAGTTTTTGGTGGACTTGATTCAGGAGTAACCGAAGAAACAACTTCAATTTTCCTTGAAAGTGCCTATTTCAACCCCACATCAGTACGCAAAACGGCTCGTCGCCATGGATTAAATACCGATGCCTCGTTCCGTTTCGAGCGTGGAGTTGACCCAAGCAACACAATCTACGTGTTGAAACTTGCTGCTTTAATGGTAAAAGAAATCGCAGGGGGTGAAATTTGCGGAGAAATCGTTGACATTTACCCCAAAGAAATCAAGCCTTTCCCCGTTACCCTTTCATACGAATATCTCAACAATCTCATTGGGAAAGAAATTCCTACTGAAACTGTTGACAAAATACTTCGTTCACTCGAAATTGAAATCAAAGACCGTCGCGACGGAGAAATAGACCTTGAAGTGCCTACATATCGTGTTGACGTTCAACGTCCTTGCGACATTGTTGAAGACGTGCTACGCATCTATGGCTACAACAACATTGAGTTTGACAACACTCTCCATGCAACTCTCTCTTTTAAGACATTTACCGACAAAGCCAACGATCTTCGAGAGCTTATCAGCAACCAATTGACTGCCGTTGGATTCAACGAAATTCTCAACAACTCACTCACAGCCGAAAGCTACTATGAAGGTCTCGCTCAATATCCTGCAACCAACTGCGTAAAACTCCTCAATCCATTGAGCAACGACCTTAACGTAATGCGTCAAACATTGCTCTTTGGTGGAATGGAATCACTTTCTCACAACATCAATCGCCGTTCAAGCGACTTGATGATGTATGAGTTTGGCAACGTATATCGCTTCAACCCCGAAGCCGAATCAACAACCGAAACTCCACTCGCTCCATACAGCGAATCAGAGCGTTTAGCGTTGTGGCTCACCGGCAACATTCGCCAAGGCAACTGGGCTCGTAGCGAAGAACCTGCAACCATCTACGATCTTAAAGCAATCGTAGGCAACATTTTTGCTCGCCTCGGCATCTCTGAACGAGAGCTTTCTCTCACGGAAAGTAACGAAGAAATTTACAGCACATCACTCTGCATTGCAACTCGTGCCGGAAAGCAAATTGGCTCAATGGGTATTGTGGCAAAAGCAATACTCAAAAAAACCGACATCAAGCAAGAGGTATTATTTGCCGAGCTTGATTGGAATGCAATCGTAAAACTTGCAGTTAAGAAAAAAGTTACCTTTGCTCCACTCCCCAAAACACAACCGGTGAAACGCGACCTCGCACTCCTCATCGACAAAGCCGTTACAATGGCACAGATTGAAGCAGTAGTGAGAGAAAGCGAACGCAAGTTACTCAAAGATGTAACCCTCTTTGACGTGTATGAAGGCAAAAACTTGCCCGAAGGTAAGAAATCATACGCTATCGCAATGACAATTCAAGACGATGAAAAAACTCTCCAAGACAAGCAAATCGAAGCAGTGATGAACAAAATCATCACCAACCTCGAAAAACGCCTTGGTGCATCACTTCGATAATAAATAATTAACAACTAAAAAATAAAATATCACAATGGGAAGAGCCTTTGAATATCGCAAAGCAAGAAAACTCAAACGTTGGGGCAATATGTCTCGCACATTTACTCGTATCGGTAAAGAAATCACTATCGCTGCTAAGGCAGGTGGTCCAGATCCTGATACTAACCCTCGCTTGCGCGCTTTGATGCAAAATGCTAAAGCTGCAAACATGCCTAAAGATACCGTTGAACGTGCTATCAAAAAAGCAACCGAAAAAGATACCGGCGACTATAAAGAAATCATTTACGAAGGATATGGACCTTATGGTATCGCAATCGTTGTAGAAGCCGCAACAGACAACAACACTCGCACTGTTGCTAACGTTCGTTCATATTTCAATAAATTTGGTGGTAGCCTTGGCACATCAGGTAGCTTGACATTCCTTTTTGAGCATAAATGTACATTCCACGTTGTTGCTAAAGAAGGTGTTGATCTTGAAGAACTTGAACTCGAACTTATTGACTTCGGTGTTGACGAAATCGACTTCGACGAAGAAGAAAACGAAATCGTATTGTCTGCTCCATTTGAATGCAACTCTGACATTCAAAAATATCTCGAAGAAAACGGATTTGAAATCAAGAGTTCAGAATTTGTTCGCATTCCTAACGACCTCAAAGAAGTTACCGAAGAACAACGCACTCAACTCGAAAAACTTCTTGAAAAATTCGAAGACGACGACGACGTTCAAAACGTATTCCACAACATGAAAGAAGAGGAATAAACAAAACAACATAACTTTTAAGAACAAAGCCACAAGCAAAATTCAAAGCTTGTGGCTTTATTTTCAAAAAAAAGCACTATATTTGCATTATACTAATCAATATTATAAACAATGAAACAGCAAGTAGTACTTAGCAAATTTTGCATCATTTCAACCCTCGCATGCCTCGCGTTATTTGTTGGGTGTACGTTTATTCTCCCTGAGATATGGTGGTATATAGGCTGGAGTACATTCGTAGCAATACTTCTAATTATTTGCCTTTGTTATATGCCTATGAGCATTGGTGCCGACGAAAACGCCATATATATCAATCGCAGTTTTAAGATGAAATCAGTCTCAATGACCGAAATAAAATCGGCACAACTACACACTCCCTCTTCGGGAACTATTAGAGTGTGTGGTAGCGGAGGATTCTTGGGATATTGGGGCTGGTTTAGTGAACGAGGCATAGGCAAATATTTTGCTTATTATGGCAAAATGAGCGATTGCTTCCTTGTTGAATTAAAAAACGGTCGCAAATATATTCTCGGCTGCAAAAACGCCCCCGACATGGTAGAATATATCAACAAGCAACTAAAAAAGTAACATCAAGTTAATATAACTGAAACCTTTAATATGCACCGTTATAAATCATAAATAGGCGGTGCATAATTTTATTATTTATTTGACATAATGCGATAAAATGCGTAACTTCGCAATTCATATCTACAATTATCAATGATTGAAATTCGCAACATAGAAAAAAGTTATGACTCGTTGCAGGTGCTTAAAGGCATTAACCTTGATATAGTGTCCGGAGAAGTGGTGTCAATCGTCGGTCCAAGTGGAGCCGGCAAAACAACTCTTTTGCAAATCATTGGATCTCTTGAGCGTCCAAATTCGGGCGTGGTAAAATATGACGGCTCCAACATTTTTACACTTAAGGAGTCGCAACTTGCTCGTTTTCGCAATGAAAACATCGGTTTTGTATTTCAATTTCACCAACTTTTGCCCGAATTTTCATTGCTTGAAAACGTCGCGATGCCTGCGTTAATAGGTGGCAAAAATCGATCTGAAGCCTTTGAACGAGCTCGCACCCTAATCGAATATTTGGGTTTGAAAAACCGTGAGAACCATCGCCCTGCCGAACTATCAGGAGGAGAACGCCAACGTGCGGCAGTAGCTCGTGCGTTAATCAACAAACCTAAAGTGGTGCTTGCCGATGAACCTTCAGGTAGCCTTGATTCAAAAAATCGCCAAGAACTGCATCAACTATTCTTTGACTTACGACGCGACATGAATCAAACATTCGTTATCGTTACTCACGATGAATCTCTTGCTGCCGACTGCGACCGAATAATCAAGATGCAAGACGGACAAATCGTTGACATAATCAAAAATCAAAATACTAAATAACCAACAACTCTATGAAGCAATTAACCAATTTTTTATTAATATTATTTATGAGCTTCGCTTGCATAGCTTGCTCAAACGATGATGAGGACAACAATTCCACTATAACTGGAAACGAAATGTATGATATTGTTACATTTGTAGGAAATCAGCAAAGCAATAATAATAATTCGGTGTTTCAATTTCAAAAAGAGAACGACTCACGAGTAACAACTCTTCGTGCCACCGATAACGCTCTCGACACCACTTCTGTTAAGATTGGCACTCGATTGCTTCTATCATATATCCCAGAAAACGGAACACATAATATTGACGACAACATTTCAGTTAAAGGCTACTCAGTAGTTTTTAACGACTCTATTCGCACCGGAGACAAAAACAAGCTACCCGACTGGGATTTCAACCCCATTTTTGTCTATGCGATATGGCGTTCAGGCACATATATGAACATCCATTGTGGTTTGAGTTACTCTTACGAGCCTTCAGGATTTATTCTTTTGGTTGATGCCGAAACCATAGATAACTCCATGCCCGATGTATATCTCTCATATCAAAAAGGCGACGACCGAGAAAGCTACAATAAAGAATTTTACGCTTCAATCGATATTTCTAATTTATGGAACAAATCGACATGTAAAGGCTTCACTTTGCACGTAAACGACTCAAACTTTGGAAATAACACAATTGAATTTAAGAAAATAACAATAACCCCAATGCAATAATAACTAAAAACATATATAACATCATGGAACAAAAAAAGAATGAAATAAAAATCGAACTTACTCCTGAAGTTGCTAACGGACATTATGCCAATCTTGCTGTGATTTCTCACTCGGCAGGCGAATTTTTTCTCGATTTCATTGCTGTGGCTCCAAACATGCCTCAAGCTAAGGTGCAATCACGCATCATAATGACTCCTGAAAACGTGAAGAATCTATTGTTTGCACTTCGCGACAATGTTCAAAAATATGAATCTACATTTGGCGAAATCGAACGCAAAATGCCTAAAAACAGCCAAGGTAACGGTGGCAACGATATTCCCAACCCATTCATGGCTTAATAATCAGTATCAACAATTATGATTGAACATAACTTATTTATATACAACACACTCTCTCGCCGCAAAGAGTTATTCAAACCCATTCACGAAGGCAAAGTGGGAATGTATGTGTGTGGACCCACAGTTTATGGCGACGGACACTTGGGACACGCTCGCCCTGCAATCACTTTCGACATAATGTTCCGTTATCTCAACCACCTCGGATATAAAGTGCGTTACGTTCGCAACATTACCGATGTGGGACACCTCGAACATGATGCCGACGACGGTGAAGACAAGATTGCAAAGAAAGCTCGCATTGACCAATTAGAGCCAATGGAAGTGGTGCAACACTATCTCAATCGCTACCACAAAGCGATGGAAAAACTCAACGTATTGCCACCATCTATCGAGCCTCACGCATCGGGACACATTATCGAGCAAATCGAATATATCAAAAAAATACTCGAAAGTGGATATGCCTACGAAAGTCAAGGCTCAATTTATTTTGATGTGCCTAAATTTAATCAAGACTTCCCCTATGGCAAACTCTCTGGTCGCAATGTAGAAGAATTGCTATCTACTACTCGTGCCCTCGATGGACAACAAGAGAAACGTAATCCCGCCGACTTTGCACTATGGAAAAAGGCAGCTCCCGAACATATCATGCGTTGGCCATCTCCTTGGAGCGACGGATTCCCCGGCTGGCATCTCGAATGTTCTACCATGGGCGAAAAATATCTTGGTGAACAATTTGACATTCACGGTGGTGGCATGGACCTCATGTTCCCTCACCACGAGTGCGAAATTGCACAATCTGTAGCACACAACGGCAAAGAAACGGTGAAATATTGGATGCACAACAATATGATTACCATCAACGGACAAAAGATGGGTAAATCGCTTGGCAACTTCATCACCCTCGATGAATTTTTTACCGGTTCACACCCTCTATTGACTCAGGCTTATACCCCTATGACAATCCGTTTCTTCATTCTTCAAGCTCAATATCGTAGCACCGTTGATTTCAGCAACGAAGCATTACAAGCATCTGAAAAAGCTCTCAGTCGCATGCTCGAAGGCTGGAAACGCTTGCAAGAACTCACTCCAAGCGAAACATCAACAATTGACGTGAGTGGCTATGAAGCGAAATGCTATGAAGCAATGGACGATGACCTCAACACATCAATCGTGATTTCTCACCTCTTTGATGCATGCCGCGTCATCAACCAAGTAAACGATGGTAAAGCCTCTGCAACTGCCGAAGATATCGAATCCTTGAAGAAATTATTCAACACCTTCCTTGTTGACATTTTGGGTATTCGCACCGAAACAATTGCTACCGGCGAAGGAAACGAAGATGCACTCCGTCCATTTGAGCAAGCTGTTGATTTCATTCTTGAAATGCGTCGCACAGCCAAAGCCAACAAAGATTGGGCTACAAGCGACCTCATTCGCGATCGCCTCGCTCAAATAGGCTTCGACGTCAAAGACACCAAAGATGGCTTCGAATGGTCGATAAAGAAATAAACAACAATCTATAACATAAAAACCTCTCACATTAAAATGTGGGAGGTTTTTATTTGCCATTAAATCAAAAAATCATACCTTTGTCTTAATATTAATAATATAAACATAAAACCATTATTATCATGAAGAAATTAGCGATTATAGCCGCAATGCTTGGTGCTTGTGCATTGACTTCAAATGCTCAAGCAATTTATGATTACCTTTCAGAAAAGGCTCCTGAAGCTTATAAGTATAACGATTATTATTATCAACGTGCATCGCACTTTGCCGAGCTACCGGTTGACGGCGATGATATTATCATTCTCGGCAATAGTCTCAGCGACAACGGTCGTTGGAACGAAGCATTCGACGATGCCAACATCAAAAATCGTGGTATCATCAGCGACGTTGTGCAAGGCGTTTCCGACCGACTTGAACTCATCACAAAAGGAAAACCAAAAAAGATTTTCCTTCTCATTGGTGTTAACGACGTGTCGCACCACCTCACTCCCGACAGCATTACTACTGCCGTCGAAAAGCTAATCATGAAAATCAAACAACAAACACCTACTACTGAAATCTATCTTCAAAGCTGGTTGCCAATCAATAACGACTTCAAACGTTATAAAAATATGATTGGCAAAGAGATGGTTATCTTTCATGGCAACGTGATGCTTGAGCAAGTGGCACGCCGTCAAGGTGTTACATGGATAAACCTTTTCCCTGCTTTTGCCGATAAAGAAATGAAACTCCCAAAACACCTCACTAACGACGGGCTTCACCTCAACGATGCAGGTTATCGCATTTGGTGTCAAGAGATTGCAAAATATATCAATCCTAACGTGAAATTTAATCCCAATGACCTCTATCCAATCGACAACGAAGACATCGTGTTGGTTGGAAACCAACTCATTGGCGGACCTGAATGGCATGAATTATTCAATAATGCCAATGTAAAGTCACGCAACTCATGGGCCGATGTTGTTGAGGGGCTTCCTGCTCTTGCTAAAAACGTTGCAAAAAAATCGCCAAAACAAATCGTGCTTCTTCCAAGTTACAACGGCAAAAATCTTGCTAAAGGTCATAACTTAAGTGGAGATTTCCATGCCGACTCTATCGTGGCTTACGTTGAACAAGCAATCCAAAACGTCAAAGAGGTATCCCCTAACACCTCTATTGTGCTTCAAAGCCTCATGCCGGTCAACTCTACCTACGAAAAATATGCCGACTTCAAAGGCACTGCTAAAAAAGTAAAAGCAGCCAACAAAAAACTCCAAAAATTGGCAAAGAAACACAAAATCGAATGGGTTGATGTTTACTCAGCAATGGTTGACGAAAACGGCGACCTCAAAGCCGAATACACCAACGACGGTTTCAAACTCATGGGTAAAGGCTATACTGCCTGGAGCAATATCCTAAAGGCAATAATAAAGTAAACTTTCTCTCCATGTAAATATACTAAAGTTTAACTAATCACGCGAAATATATAGCAATCCCCTAAAACATCAATAGAAAAATAAGTCAATTTATAATTGCTTTTTATGGATTATGCGTTAAAGGTCGTAGGAATTGGAGAAGTGCTGTGGGATATGTTGCCACAAGGACGACAATTAGGTGGTGCACCTGCAAATTTTGCATACCATGTTTCGCAATTTGGCTTCCAAGGAACTATTGTGAGTGCCGTTGGAAATGATGCGTTAGGGAATGACGTTATTAACCAAATAGAATCTCATCGCATTGCTTCTCAAATATCTATTGTTGATTATCCCACAGGGATCGTTGACGTTACACTTGACGACAAGGGGATTCCTTCATATAAAATCGTAGAAAATGGAGCATGGGACAATATCCCGTTTAACGATGAATTGCAAACGTTAGCGTCGCAAACAATTGCAGCATGTTTTGGGACTCTTGCTCAACGAAACATTCTTTCGCGTAAAACAATTCGTAGATTTATTGAATCACTACCTGCAACTTGTTTGAAGGTATTTGATATAAATCTTCGACAGCATTATTATGACAGTGAGATTATAGAGTGGTCGTTATTGCATTGCAACATACTAAAACTCAATAATGAAGAACTAATCGAATTAAAAGGCATGTATGATGCAATGTCGTTAGACGATGACGCATTTTGCATAAAGTTACAACGACTATATAATCTTAAAATTGTGATTCTAACTCGGGGCGAAAATGGCAGTAGCGTTTATTATGAAAACGAGATTAATTTTGAACCTACCCCAACTGTTGAAATTGTAGATACCGTAGGAGCCGGCGACTCGTTTACTGCGGCATTCTTAGCCTCCTTATTGAAAGGCAAAACAATTATTGAGGCTCATCGCCAAGCTGTTGAAACATCAGCCTTAACTTGCACTAAAAAGGGTGGAGCTTTCTTTTAAGAATAACTTATGGACGCGTTGGAATTTGCCGAACGAATAATATTGAATCTTCCATACGACCCTAATGAGCAACAAGTTGCTCTTATTGCAGCATTGGCTCGATTCTGCTCGCCATTGTCGCCTCCTGATTCGATATTTGTATTAAATGGATACGCAGGAACAGGCAAAACGTCTCTTACCGGAGCTTTAGTGCAAACCCTTAACGAAGTGGGAGTTTCTTCGATATTGCTGGCTCCGACCGGACGAGCTGCAAAAGTATTTGGACGATTTGCCAAGCACCCAACCTATACTATTCATCGCAAAATATATCGCCAGGCATCTACAAGCGATACTTCATCATACGTTGCCACAGTAGCCGAAAATCGACATCGTAACACAATTTTCATAGTCGATGAGGCTTCAATGATAGGATCTCGCAGTAATAATGATATCGATTTACTTGAAGACCTCATTCACTATGTATATACAGGAGAGAATTGTCGTTTGATACTATTGGGCGACACTGCTCAATTGCCTCCTGTGGGGTGTGAATCATCACCGGCAATGACTATTGACGTATTAAAGTCATTGGGATTACGTGTTTCTCGTGCAGTGCTTACAGCTACTGTCCGTCAAGCCTCTAATAGTGGCATTCTATACAATGCCACATGGTTGCGACGTGCGATGCTTACCAATCCTCTCCCATTGCCACAATTATTTGCTTCGACGTTTGCCGATATCGTGCCGGTGTTGAGTGAAGACCTTCCCGAAGTGCTAAATGACGCCTACTGTCGCGACGGAATAGAGGAAACTATTCTTATCACTCGTTCAAACTCTCGTGCCGTAAAGTTTAATCTTGCCATTCGTGGAACGATTCTTGAAAAAGATGAATATCTATGTAATGACGAATTGATTCTTGTGGCAAAGAATAATTATCTATGGAGCACAAAGGTTAAAGGTATTGATTTTATAGCTAACGGCGATGTTGCGTTGGTAACTAAAATCTATGGAACAGAAACTAAATATGGTTTTCTTTTTGCCGATGCAAAGATTCAGTTAATCGATAGAGAAATTGAGCTTGATGCGAAATTGCTACTCTCTACACTTACATCTGATGCTCCCGGATTGACGACAGAGGAGGCAAACAAATTATATAATTATTGCGTTAACGACCCTGATGAATTTACACCCAATACCGCAATGTCAACCCGACATAAAAAACTCAAATCCAATCCCTATTACAATGCCCTACAAATTAAATATGCCTACGCTGTAACATGCCATAAAGCTCAAGGAGGTCAATGGAAAAATGTGTTTATAGATATGGGATATATCGCACCCGAAGCACAAGGTATGGATTTTTACCGATGGCTCTACACTGCGATAACTCGAGCCACTCAATCAGCTTATATCATTAATCCTTCGGTCGAGGTGAAATAAGATGATTATAGATTATTTATGATAGCCCCCACTGCCATTACAAGCGATACAACTCCCCGATCCATGACAAACACTACATTTGTTTTCATTCGTATCATCAGGTTTTAGTCCTTTACAAAATTTGCAAAGTCCACTACCATTACATGCCGAACAGTTTTCCCAATGGGGTGAATTTTCATACGCATCATATAACACATCCATGGTCTTATACACTGTATTACACGAAGAAAGAATGCAAAAATTTGCAATAATCAATATATAAAACAGCACTTTTTTCATAATTAATTTAGGGAACTATAACAAACAATCCTCTATATATTCAACTTCTTTAGACTACAATAACAAATTTATGTATGAACATAATCTATGCTACATAACGCATTATGAATTGTTATTTTACCATTGAATCAAACGAAGATGGAATTGGAGTTGTGAAGTTCATCTCTTTGCGAGTGATGGGATGAATGAATCGAAGCGTTTGAGCATGTAGTGCAAGTCGATGAATAGGACTTGTTTTTGCTCCATATTTACGGTCGCCAACAATAGGGTGTCCAAGATCTTTCATGTGAACACGAATTTGATTCTTGCGACCTGTATCAAGTTCCACTTCAAGCAATGTGTAACCATTTTTACATTTAAGAGTTTTATATCGAGTAATCGCAAGCTGACCTTCCGACGGATTTTCGGTTGAATACACCTCTAATTGAGTATTTTCAGCAAGATAACTTTTGATTGTTCCTTCAGGCTCTTCAACTTTACCTTCAACCACTGCAAGATACTTGCGATTTAGCACCATATTATTCCAATTATGTTGCATCGCTTCTTTTGCTTCTACACTCTTTGCAAACATCATCAATCCCGATGTATCACGATCAAGACGATGCACTATGAAAATTTTATTGCGAGGGTCTTGCCATTTTACATAATCACGCACAATCGAATAGGCTGTGCCATCTTTTACCTTATCGGTACCCATTGAAAGCAATCCATACCCTTTATTTACCACTATAATGTCCTCGTCTTCATATACCAATTTCATACGGCGATGATAAAACACCTGAAATTCACGAGAAAGATTCACTTTCACCTCATCTCCGGGGTGCAACTCGGTATTGAATTGTGTCAATGGCACATTGTTCACTGCCACTTGATTGTGCTTAAGATAATCTTTAATCGTTACACGTTTGCGTTGTGGCATCGAGTCAAAAAGGAATGGCAACAACGTAGTTTCTGTTTCAACTGCGTAGGTTTCTATTACATCGGGACGAAAACGCTGACGCTCAGCACCCGGTTTATGTGTCAATTTCTTTGCCATAATGATTATGCTTTCTTGCGTACAGTGGCACGACGACGAGTTGTGGTCTTTTTAGGCGTAGCTTCTTGCGATTCTATAATTTCTTTACACTCATCAAATGTCAATTCAGCAGGTTCTTTTACTGTTTTAGGTATTTTATAATTTGACTTTTTATAAGCAATATAGATACCATAACGACCATTAAGAATTTGCAAGTCGGCATCTTCGGCAAATGTTTTTACCACCTTTTTAGTTTCTACCTCACGTTTTTCCACAATAAGTTGCACTGCTTCCTCAAGCGAAATCGCAGCCGGTGCATATTCTTTAGGAATTGAGACAAACTTATTGTCGTGTTTGATATATGGACCGAAACGGCCAATAGCAACTGTAACATCTTTATTTTCATATTCCCCAATTGTGCGAGGGAACTCAAATAATTTCAACGCCTCTTCGAGAGTAATCGTTGACACCGATTGTCCTTTTAACAATGATGCAAATTGTGGTTTTTCCTCGACATCGCCTTCGCCTAACTGCACAAGTGGACCAAAACGTCCAATCTTTACCGACACCGGTTTACCCGTTTTGGGGTCAACGCCGAGCCGACGTTCTCCCACTTTATGTTCAAGACGCATATTCATTGCTTCTTCTACTCCGGGGTGGAATATTTCATAGAATGAACTGATTTCTTCATTCCATTGCAATTTACCTTCAGCCACGTCATCAAATTTTTCTTCAACATTGGCAGTGAAATTATAGTCAAGAATATTGGGGAAATATTTTGTAAGGAATTCATTAACAACAACACCTATATCGGTGGGGATAAGTTTTCCTTTATCGGCACCAACCGTTTCATTCTTAGTGCGGGTAGTGATTTTATTTCCTTTTAGAGTGAGAGTAATAAAGTCGCGTTTTTCGCCTTGTTTATCTCCTTTTTCCACATATTCACGTTGTTGGATAGTAGAAATTGTAGGAGCGTATGTTGACGGACGACCAATACCCAATTCTTCCATTTTCTTTACCAAAGATGCTTCGGTGTAACGAATTGGTTGTTGAGTAAAACGTTGCGTCGCCACAATTGATTTATTTTCAAGATTGTCGCCAACTTTCATCACAGGCAAAAGTCCTTCAGATTCAGCTTCAACATTATCATCATCACGACCTTCAATATATACATTCAAGAAGCCATCAAATTTTATAACTTCGCCGGTAGCGACAAACTGTTCGCTACGAGTTGAAGGAATAATATCGATAGTTGTCTTTTCCAATTCGGCATCTGCCATTTGCGATGCAATAGTGCGTTTCCAAATCAACGTATAAAGGCGTTTTTCTTGAGCTGTACCGTCGATTGATTGGTTCTCAATATATGTTGGGCGAATTGCTTCGTGAGCCTCTTGTGCACCTTTAGAATTAGTGTGATAGCGACGTACTTTGAGATATTGTTCCCCAAGTTTGTCTTTAATCTCTTTTGAGATTGTATTTATTGCAAGAGAAGAAAGATTTACCGAGTCGGTACGCATATATGTGATATGCCCGGCTTCATAAAGACGTTGAGCCACCATCATGGTTTGCGACACAGTAAAACCTAACTTACGTGAAGCTTCCTGTTGCAATGTTGAAGTAGTAAAAGGAGGTGCCGGAGATTTTTTAACCGGTTTTACATTCACATCGCCCACCTTATATGTAGCACTGATGCAATCGCTGAGGAATTTTTGTGCATCTTCTTCACTTGCCAAACGTTTTGATAATTCGGCTTTAACCTCAGTGCCATCAGCAGTAATAAAGATTGCACTTACTCTGAAATAAGGTTCACTCTTGAATGCCTTAATTTCTTCTTCACGCTCAACAATAAGACGCACTGCCACCGACTGCACACGTCCGGCAGACAACGCAGGCTTAATCTTTTTCCATAATACCGGAGAGAGTTCAAAACCCACAATGCGATCAAGCACACGACGAGCTTGTTGAGCATCGACAAGATTCATATCTATTGAACGAGGATTTTCTATCGCATTGAGAATGGCACTTTTAGTGATTTCGTGAAACACAATGCGGCGTGTGTTCTCGGGCTTGAGCCCAAGCACTTCATAAAGATGCCAAGATATAGCTTCTCCCTCGCGGTCCTCATCGGAAGCGAGCCATACCATTTGAGCTTCTTTTGCCATTTTCTTTAATGTCGCAACAAGTTCTTTCTTGTCGTCGGGAATTTCGTAAATAGGTGCGAAATTATTTTCAACATCTATGCTGAAATTCTTCTTTCGCAAGTCGCGGATATGTCCGTAACTCGACATTACTTTATAATCTTTCCCAAGGAATTTTTCTATTGTCTTGGCTTTGGCAGGAGATTCGACTATTACAAGATTTTTCAGCATATATTTTTCCTATTTTAATCTATTTAATTTTTTCGACCGACAAAATTAGAAAAAAGAAATCATATAGTAACTATTATCAACAAATTATCGCTTATTTTTAACATTGTTTTCCCATAATCGTGCAATTTTTATAGCTAAATACACATTATTATATAGGAAACTGCAATTATTTAGTCAATTTTTCAATCATCACGGTGGTTCTCTTCGGCTATAAGTTACACGCAATTTCGATATTACACGACTGTTGACTCTATCAACAAAAATACGGCTAATATAGACAAGGTACATTTAAGTTGCCAACTCTCTAATACACCCCATACCTTTTGCCTTATGCTGATAAAGGCTTTCATGTAAACTCAATACAACTAAAACTTGCAGAAATTTTCTCGTTTAGCTCATTTCAAGTACCTTTGTAATCTAAAATAAAAATGTAATACAAATAATATTAATAATATTTCAGTTATGAACTTTACAGGAATTATTGTGGGTCTTGCCACATTCTTAATTATTGGGTTATTCCATCCTATCGTTATCAAAGCCGAATATTATCTTGGTGTAAAATGCTGGTGGATATTCTTTGTTGCAGGCATTGCATTTTGCGTTTTATCAATTGTTATAGAAAATCTTATCGCATCAACAATACTTGGTGTTACCGCATTTTCATCATTTTGGAGCATTTTGGAGTTGATACATCAAAGGGAGCGAGTAAAGAAAGGTTGGTTCCCAGAAGGACCGGGACACAAAAAATAAATAACATTATTTGTTCAATCACAATAAAAAAGCGACCGTTATCCTTATGATAACGGTCGCAATTTATATAATAATTAGTTTATTACTTTGAAGCCTTTTTAGAGTTGCGACGAGCATCAGTGAGGTATGCCACTGGAGCAGCCACAAACATTGTAGCAAGAGTACCGATGATTACACCAAGTAACATTGCGAATACGAAGCTGCGGATTGCATCACCACCAAGAATGAAGATACAGAGCAACACGAGCAATGTAGTGCCTGAAGTCATCACCGTACGACCCAATGTAGAATTAATTGAGTTGTTGATTGTAGTGAAGAAATCTTGTTTTGGATAAAGACCTACATTTTCACGCACACGGTCAAATACCACCACGGTGTCATTGATTTGGTAACCAATGATAGTCAAAATTGCGGCAATGAAGTTTTGGTCAACCTCCATAGCAAATGGCAACCAACCCCAAGAGATTGAGTAAACACCAATGATTGAGAATGCAGTGAATGCTACTGCAGCAAGAGCACCAACAGAGAATGCAACATTGTGGAAACGAATCAAGATGTAGAGGAACATTGCGATGAGAGAAAGAACCACTGCAATGATAGCACCAGTACGCATATCGTCAGCTACAGTAGGACCAACCTTTTGAGAACTGATAATACCTTGACTTGCATCGGTAGTAGAAAACTCTTGAGCAGTCATACCTTCGCGAAGGTAAGGTTTCAACACATTGAACAATTTATCGGTAATTTCTTTATCTACACTTGCATCATCGTTTTCAATCTTATAGTTGGTAGAAATACGAACTTGGTTAGAGTTTTCGATTGTGATAACCGAAACCGACGCACCCTCAAATTCAGGGGCAAGAGCTTCTTGAAGTTGAACAGGATCAACCGATTGTTCGAATTTAGCTACATAGTTGCGACCACCAGAAAAGTCGATACCTTGGTTAAGACCTTTCATGAAGAATGAAGCAATAACAACAACAATGAATGCAGCACAAATAGAGAAACCTATTTTGCGAGCACCAAGGAAGTTGTAATTAGCACTCACAAATACATTCTTAGACAAAGCTGTTGTGAAAGTAAGTTTTTGGAATGCTTTGGTTTTGCCCCACCATACAAATACGAGACGGCTTAAATATACCGCAGTGAAGAATGAACACACAATACCGATAATCAATGTAGTTGCAAAACCTTTGATAGGACCTGTACCGTATGCCATCAAAATAACACCGGTGATGATTGATGTCAAGTTAGAGTCGAAGATCGCAGAGAACGCATTGCTATAACCATCAGCGATAGCTGCACGCACGCCTTTACCTGCACGAAGTTCTTCTTTAGTACGTTCGAAGATAAGCACGTTAGCATCGACAGCCATACCAAGAGAAAGAACGATACCGGCAATACCCGACATTGTCAATACTGCTTGGAATGAAGAAAGAATGCCAAATGTGAAGAACAAGTTGCAAATTAATGCGAAGTTAGCAACCATTCCAGGAATTACACCATAGTAAGCCATCATGAAAATCATCAACAACACGAGAGCTACGATGAATGATATGAAACCTGCTTCGATAGCTTGTTGACCAAGAGATGGACCGATAACCATGTCGGAGATGATTTCCACTTTCGCAGTCATCTTACCACTCTTCAATACGTTAGCCAAGTCTTTCGCTTCTTCGAGAGAGAAATCACCTGTAATTTCAGAACGACCACCTTCGATAGCGTCGTTTACGTTAGGAGCAGAATATACACGATCGTCAAGAACGATAGCGATTTGGTTACCAACATTAGCACCTGTTACGCGAGCCCAACCTTTAGCTCCTTCACCATTCATTGTCATAGAAACTGTGTTACCCTTGAAGTCATCAAGACCTGATGAAGCATCAACAACACAATCACCGTTAAGAGCAGGCTTGCCATTAGTTGATTTCAATACATAAAGTCCGTAACCAAGAACAACTTCGTTGCCGGTTGAACGATCGGTGAATTTTTCAGGTTTTACACTCCAACGGAGTTCCATATCGGCAGGAAGAATCTTTTTAGCTTCGCCGTATGCCAAGATAGAGTCAACCGATGCAATAGCCATTTCATCGGCTACATAACCTGCGATTGAAGCTCCGGGGTTAGAGTTTGCAAGAATTTCAAAAAGTTTTTTCTTACCTGCGTTAACTGAATCAGCAGCATAAGCGTCGTTGAGTTGAGCAAGTGCATTGAACGCTCCGCTACGTTCGTCGGTTTTGTATGCTGTATAAAATTCAAGAGCTGCCGAGCGGAGCAACAAATCACGAACACGGTCATGGTCTTTTACACCAGGGAGTTCAAGAAGGATTTGTCCGTCTTTATCTTTAAGCACTTGAATATTTGGAGAAACAACACCAAATTGGTCAATACGGCTACGAAGAACGTTTGTAGCAGAAGTTTCAACGAGGCTCTTAACCTCAGCTTTAATTTTATTGCGAACAGTTGCAGCATCATCACCTTTAGCTACTTTATCCTTAAATAATTCGGCATAATTAGCTTTTGGATTAAGATTGCTATACTCTTCAATGAATGAACCTACGAAGTCATCAGATTGGTGGTTAGCAACTTGTTCGTCAGCAAATTTAAGTGCTTTTTCAAATACGCTGTCGTTTGTTGCAACATTAGCCATACCACGAACTACATCGGGCATTTCTAATTGAAGAATCACGTTCATACCACCTTTGAGGTCGAGACCGAGATTTACACCCCATTTACGCACCTCGTTGAGAGTATAACCGAGATAAACTGTTGAATCACCATGGCTTTTAAGGTATTGGTTATAAGCCTTGTTGTAAGTCTCAGATTCGCTTCCTTCTTCTCCAGCCATTTTCAATGCATACTCATCAGCTTTTTTCTCATAGCTGTTTGATACAAACGAGAATGACATGTAGAAAAGGCACACTATTACCAAGAAAATGGCAATAATGCCGGAAACGGTTGTTCCTAATGTTCCTTTACTTTGCATTTTAAGTTAATATTATTTTAAGTTATTAATTATTTTTGTGTTTGTTTCAGCTTGCAAATATACAAATTTTCTTTGTATTACGCCAAGTTGAGCACTGATTTTTGCGTTTCAACAGCTTCATGAAGCAAAAAACGACATAATTTTAGCAAAAAATAAGATAAATAAACAGTGTATATAGCAATCTCAATTATAATATTGTCTTTCAAATTGTCATAGAAACTAACACCGGGCATATCCACTTCGTGGCTATACCCGGCTATATACTAATCAATCATTTGATTTTTTTGTTGTTAAAACTTATATGTGGCTCCCAACAATCCGGTAATGCCTTGTGATGGGATGTCATAAAGCAGGTCGTATTTGTGATTGAATAGGTTTTCGATTTTAACGAAGAAATTGAGCTGATCATTAAAGCGATACAAACCACCGATTGAGAGGTTGTTTACGTGACCAAGCGAGTAACGAGTATATTCGGGCGACACTACATCAGGTGACACTTTGGTAACATATTGCATATAAGAACTACGACCTCCACGATATTCATAACCAAGAGTGACGTCGAGTGGTGCAATAGGAGTTACGATGATAGAGGCATCAACCACATGTTTTGCTCTATCATGCCACAAGTAATATCCTTTATCATAGTCTTGTTGCGGAGCCAAGGTATAACTTGCCTTGATTTTACCCCAGTTTTTATAGCAATATGAAGCTTCAACGCCTAAATGCCAACCTCTTAAGTCAACTTCATTCATTATGTGGTAATTTTCATCAATAAATACAGGCATTAACCAATCGTTAGCAAACGCATATCCACCATATACTTTAATTTTGGCATCTTTGAATGGGCCAAGGTTTACACCGGCATCAATAGCACATGGCAAATAAGAATTACCATAAGCCATTGCAGGCATAAAATAGTGCGACACATCAAAAATCGATGACATAGTGTTTTGTGCTATCCCCCCTGTAAAATAAGCGTAAGCTGAGATATAATTTGTAGGGGTCCAATCAACATACACATCAGGAGAGAAGTAAATTCCGCCATCATAATCAAATTGACCTTCAATATTTGCACCGATACGCAACGATAGGTTGTCAACAACGATGTCGTAATGTGGAGTTACAGAAAGGATAGAATGAGTATATCCTTCATTGTTTCTAAAGCCATGCCACACAACACCATTTGTCATTCCCCAACCGGGTATCAATAAATGGTTATCATGGGTTAGGGCAAAACGTAAATCTAAATTTGCCGATGTGTTATTATCAATATCAAATGCAGCATATCCATTTATATTCACATTATGCTCTTTTACGGCATCAAAAGCCGAGCCTATATTACGATATAATTTCATATTATAGGGAAAATCATCGCTAAAGCCAAAATAATTATATGATGCCAAGGCTTTGTATTTTAATCCACCTACCGAAGATGCCCATAATGCCTCAAAATTAAAGTCGTTTGCACTTTGGCAATAATCTTTTTTTAACCAGGGTGAGTTGAAATTAGTAAATGTGTAATCAACATCAAAGTCTAACTTTGATGTTGCATCAATTCGTTGAGCCAACTCCACATCAACAGTAACAGAGTGGTCATATATCGACCAATCTTCTCCACTGCGAGGTTTTGCACAATACGATTCTCCATTATATTGCACCCACGCATTTAATTTCGTAGTGTCATTATCAAAAAAAGTATAACCGGCAGTAAGGTCAAGGTTATATACAGGGAAATATCCCAACATTGCATAACCTCGATATTTTGAAATGCTGATGGTATCAACATTTTCAGCCGGTTCGAGCGTTGTTATTGACCCGGGTACTTCGGCAGTTTTAGCCCGATCGTTGTATTTTAGTTTATTGTGCTTAATTTCCAATTGAGGCACTTGTGGAGTAACATTAATTTTGTTTGCCTCGCTCAATTCTGGAACGATATCTTTATCAATTGTAATTTCTTTTTTTAAGTCTTGAGCCGAAATATTCAACGCAAGAGTCGTTGCTAACGCATATATATATAACTTTTTCATATCAATAGATTATTTAAGACGTTCATCAATCATTTTGAATATATCGGCATCTCCACCGGGATAATTTTCACGCAAAGTACGTAGATATTCATTTGCTTCAAACAATTTGCCTTCTTTGCGATTAATATCGGAAAGCAATATATAACCACGAGCGAGCCAATATTGATGAGGAGATGAAGAATTTATAAAATCTTCAACCACAACTCGGGCTTCTTTCAAATTATCAAATTCGTAATAGTATTGAGCCAACTCAATGGCACTCATTGCTCCATATAGGTCTTCGACATTATCATCAAGCGATGCCCACAATTCAATAGCCTCGGTTGGCTTGCCGGTGTTATTTAATGCGACAGCTTTAGCATATTTTACCTCTGACAATAATTCACCATTGATTTTAGAAGTCATCAACTCTTCAGCTTTTTTAATCACTATACTATATTTATCTAAATCGTATGCAGCTCGAAGTTGCCCCATTCGTGCTTGAGCTATCATATTTTTTGTCGATGCACGTTCTTCTAATTTCTCATAATCGGCAAGAGCCATTTCAGATTTACCTTGATTATATTCAATTTCGGCTTTAACCGACAATGCCGTTTCAACAGCTGCATTATCGGGATAACGTGTTATAACATCATCGGCATATTTCAAAGCATTAGCTTCGTTGTTATTATTCTCGTATTCACATTTAGCTAAAATAGCCAAAGCCGATGGCTCATGAACCGAGCCGGGATATTTTTTCAAATAAGAGCGTATTTGCTCAAATCCCAATCCTTCGAGATATGCGTTATGAGCGGCTTCATAAGCAACATCTTCAAGATAAGACTGCTCAACGGGCAAAGCATCGGGAACTGTTGACACAAATGCCGTATATGCTTCAAGATTATTGTTTTTAGCATAAATTCGCATCAAGTCTTGACATGCCACACGAGCCTCATCGCTTGTGGGATATGTTGCGATTACATTTTTATAAGCATTGATTGCTTCGGTTTCTTTATTATTGTTCAAATAGGCAATAGCAAGTTGCAAGCACCCGTTTCGTCCTTGTGTTGTTGCAGGATATTCTCTCACAAGTTGCTTATAAGTTTCAATTGCTTGAGGGTATTTATTTTTTTCCACATAACATTGAGCTTTTTCAAGCAATGCCGATGGCACAATTCCAGATGTCGGATATTGTTCAAGCAATTCATCAAGATTTTTCACCTTCATGGTTAAATCTTTTCTATAGCCATTCATCATTGCTTTTTGATATAACGCATAATCGCCTGTAGCTTTATTAGCGTTATAAGCCTTATCGTAACTTGTCAATGCTGTGGTAAAATCAGATTTGAAATAGAAACAATCGCCAATTCGAGTATATGCGTCGGCAATTACTTCCGAATCCAAATTTCCATAATTATTAAGTGCTTTTTCAAAATTTGCAATAGCCTCGTCGTATTGGTCGTTTTTTAAGCAAGAATAACCTATATTATAGTAGGCTAACGGAAGATTTACCACATCTTTAGTTGAAGCCTCTACATAATTGGAATAAGAATCGGTAGCAGCATCATAATCTCCTTGGGCATAGTAGCAATCACCTAACCACAAATCGGCTTCACGAGCCAATGCTTCATCATATATCGAATAAGATTTTGATTGGCTTAATCGTGATATTGCTTGATTGATTTTACCTTGCGAAAAATCACGAGTGCCAAGTGTGTATAATACTCGCTGTTTGACTTTGAGAATTTCGTCATTAGGATTTTCAATTTTTTCAATGCTTGCTAATGCTCGTTCATAGTTGTTGTCGGTCATGTAGCCTGTTACAACATATTCCTGCACTTGAGGCACGAATCGGCTGTTTGGGTAACGGCGAAGGAACTCCTCAAAGTTGGCAACCGAATTGCCAAAAGGGATTGCTCCACCATGCGAACTTGCAACGGCATAGTTATAGAAAGCCAGCTCTTGAGCTTCAAGGTCGTAGTCCATTTTTGTTGCTTTATCAAGAGCCAACATTGCTGCATTATAATCTTTACTTTTCAAAAACGATTGACCAATCATGAGATAAGCACCTTGACCCAACGCATTTTTTTCTTGTGTTACAGCTTCAAGCGATTTAATAGCTTTTTCATATTCATGATTTTTATAGTGGCTTACTCCAAGAATATATTGAGTAGATGGCAATGGCAATTCAACTCCTTTTACATAATTCTGCAAATATGGTATCGCCGACACTACATCGCCCATATTGTAAAGCGATTCTCCGGCAATGCGATTAGCTTCGGCAATATACAATGGCTCTACATCTTTATTTAACATCTTACGCGATAAATCGTAAGCTTTTTTATAGTCTTTATTCAAGAAATAAATTTGACATTTATAATAGTTTGTCATGCCGCCAAGCTCAGATGCGTCATCTACTTGGTCAAACAAATTTAGAGCTTCGTTGTAGTCTTTATTGATATAAGCCACATATCCTGAGTAGAATTTCGCCGAGTTGTCATATTTTGGAGATCCTAACAACGACTTAAATCCTGCTTCGGCATCGCTATAATCAGCCAATCGCAAATGAGAGTATGCCTTACGATATGTATAGTCTTGAGCTCGTGGATATTCCAAAGCCTGCACATCGACAAGTTTATATTGAGCCAACGACGTTGCATAGTCTTCTTTTATAAAATAGTAGTCTCCGATAGCCATTTTCACGTCCATGCGATATATTGATGTTGGGAACTCACTAATAAAGGCTCTAAGCAAAGTCTCAGCATTGGCGTTATTAGTCATTAATGCCGACATCGCAATGTAATATTTTGCAGTTTCTTTTTGTTGCATTGTGGGATTCATATCCAACAATTGCGACATTTGGTCGATGCAACCTTGATAGTTTTTATCTTGATACAAAAATATTGCACGTTCTTGATAACCGTTGCTCAAAGGTGAATTAATTTGAGCTGATGCACCCAAAAACGCAGTGGCAACAATTGCCGAAATCATGATTCTTTTCTTCATAACTTGAGTGGCGTTAATGAAATTTCTATCGTTGTTAATTTATTCTTACAAAGATACAATCCTTTTATATTAATTTGTTATTTATTTTTCAAAAAAAATTGCCAAAATTTATCATTTTAGCAATTCTTTTAGTTGATATGTCATTTTTACCATCTAACTTGTCCGTCGCCTGTGATAATATATTTGTAGGTTGTTATCTCGGGCAATGCCATAGGTCCTCGTGCATGAAGTTTTTGGGTTGAAATCCCAATTTCGGCTCCGAAGCCAAACTGCCCACCATCAGTAAAAGCTGTTGACACATTGGCATAAACACATGCAGCGTCAATATCACGACAATAACGATTAATAGCATCGACATTTTGTGCTACAATTGATTCGCTATGACGCGACGTGTGAGTTTCGACAAATTCAATCGCTTCATCAATATCAGCAACTGTTTTTATCGACATTTTATAGTCGAGCCATTCGCGACCGAAGTCATCGGCAGAGGCATGCTCCAACTTTGCATATTTGCCCTCAAGGGCTGAATAAGCTTCTTCATCGGCATATATCGTAACTCCTTTATCGACAAGTGGAGCACAAATTTCACATAAGTCGTTCAATCGAGAGCGGTCGATAACCAAGGTATCGAGCGAGTTACACACACTCACACGACGAGTTTTGGCATTGAACACAATTTCACGAGCAGACTCAACAAGTCCCGACTCATGCAAATAAGTGTGACACACTCCTGCCCCGGTTTCAATTACAGGCACACGTGAATTATTGCGGACAAAGTCAATGAGTTGCTTGCTCCCACGAGGTATAATCAAATCAACTTGTCCTACAGCATTCAGCATCTCGGCAGTAGCTTCACGAGAAACAGGCAATAATGTTACAGTATTTTCATCGAATCCCTGTGAAATGAGAACTTTGCGAATCAATTCTACAGCACATTCATTTGTGTCGTGAGCATCGCTACCACCTTTAAGCAAGCAGGCACTACCGGCTTTAACGCAAAGCGAAAATACATCAAACGTTACATTGGGACGAGCTTCATAAATAACACCAATAACGCCAAATGGCACAGACACTTTGTTGATTACCATTCCATTAGGTCGTGTAACAGTTGATAGTGTTACATTCAAAGGAGATGGCAATGACGCTACCGAACGCATATCAGATGCTATATCGCGTAATCGACCATCGGTCAATTTTAATCGGTCGTATTTAGGGTCATCTTGACTCATACGCTCCAAATCAAGGAGGTTTGCATCAAGAATTGTGTCAATATTAGCCTCCACAGCATCGGCAAGTGTGAACAATAATTTATTTATCTCAGTGGGAGATAAACGATTGAGTTTTCGAGCGGCTATGCGAGCCGATTTATATATAGAATCATTCATGTTGTTAATCAATATAAAGATAATCACTATGCACAAGCGGACGAGCACCACTCTCGCCTATCACTTTGCGAGCAGTTTCGGAGTCGCACCCCACTTTTCCCACTGCAATCATTTCTCCTCCGGGAGCTACAACCTTTACTATGTCGTCTTTTTCAAAATCGCCAACAACATTTGTAACCCCCACAGGCAAAAGGCTTGCACCACGAGCAGAGAGTAGTGCGTTGACAGCTCCTTGGTTGACATGAAGCTCTCCTTTGGCAAATCCCTCGCTATGAGCAATCCACTTTTTCACTCCCGAGGTTATTTGTGTTGCAGGGTGAAACATGGTGTAAGGCACTTTTCGCTGTGGATTTACCACATCAACAAGAATATCATCGCGTTTGCCATTCGCAATAATCACAGCAATGCCTTCAGATGCCACTTTGCGTGCAATGCGATATTTTGTAGCCATACCACCACGTCCAAACGTTGATTTGCCATCTTGTATATATTCCGACACATCGTTTTGCAACTCTATATCGGTAATTACTTTCGATGCTTCATCATTAGGGTTTCCATCGTAAACTCCGTCGATATTGCTCAATATCACAAGAGCCTGCATATCCATCATTGTCGCAATCAATCCCGAAAGTTCATCATTGTCGGTAAACATCAGCTCTGTAACCGACACTGTATCGTTTTCATTGACAATAGGAATCACACCATTGGCGAGCATCACTTCCATGCAATGTTTTTGATTGAGATAATGACGACGTGTTGAAAAGTTTTCTTTTGTTGTCAATACCTGCCCACAGGCAATGCCGTGCTCACGAAACAGTTCATAATAACGATTAATGAGCTTTGCCTGCCCCACCGCACTATAAAGCTGACGAGCCGATACGGTATCGAGCTTCTTGTTTTCACGCAATTCACTGCGGCCCGACGCTACTGCTCCCGATGAAATCACAATTACACCAATGCCACGATGATGCAACTCGGCAATCTGATCAACAAGAGCACTCATGCGAGTAATATCGAGCGTGCCATCTTTGCGAGTGAGCACATTACTACCGATCTTTACAGCGATGCGTGTATAACGATTGTTCATGATTTTATTTCTTATTGCGTATTTCTACACGACGAATTTTGCCACTGATAGTTTTGGGCAATTCTTCGACAAATTCCACAATACGTGGATATTTATATGGTGCCGTTACTCGCTTCACATGATCTTGGATTTCTTTAATCAATGCGTCGCTTGCTTTATCTTTATAATCGTTTGCCAACACGATAGTTGCTTTCACTACTTGCCCTCGGAGTTCGTCGGGCACACCTGTAATAGCACATTCCACTACGGCAGGGTGAGTCATCAACGCACTTTCTACTTCAAATGGACCAATGCGATAACCCGATGACTTGATAACATCGTCGGTGCGACCAACAAACCAGAAATAGCCATCTTCATCACGCCAAGCCACGTCGCCAGTGTGATAAATTCCATCGTGGTATGCTTCGTAGGTCAATTCAGGGTCCTTGAGATACTCCTTAAACAAGCCCACAGGTTTCACTCCATTTGTGCGAACAACAATTTCGCCTTGCTCACCATCTTCAGCCCAACGACCGTCGGCTGTCAATAGGTCTATATCATAAACAGGACCTTTGCACCCCATTGACCCCGGCTTTGGTTCAAGCCATGGATATGTGGCAATGGTTAGCGTGGTTTCGGTTTGTCCAAATCCTTCCATCAACTTAATGCCTGTGAGGCGTTTCCACTCATCATATACCTTAGGATTAAGTGCTTCACCTGCAATAGTACAATATTTTAGAGTTGATATATTGAATTTTGTCAAATCTTCACGAATAAGGAATCGGAACACTGTTGGAGGTGCACAGAATGATGTAATACCATGCTTGTCAATCATATGAAGCACATCTACCGGTTCAAATTTTTCAAAGTCATATACAAATACGTTTGCACCGGCAATCCATTGTCCATAAAGTTTTCCCCACACAGCTTTACCCCAGCCGGTATCGGCAAGAGTCAAATGTAGGCTGTCTTCATTCACATTGTGCCAGAAAGAGCCGGTGATGATATGACCGAGAGGATATGTGAAATCGTGAGCCACCATTTTAGGGTTGCCTGTTGTACCCGAAGTGAAATACATCAACGACACATCATCGTTGGTGTTTGCCAACTCAGGGCGTACAAATGGAGCTGCCGCATCAATTTCTTTATTAAAGTCAAACCACCCATCAGGCACAATAGGTCCGGTCGAAATCAATGTTTTCAATGAAGGGCATTTTGGCAACGATTTTTGAATATGATTAACCACAATTTCATCTCCGGTTGCCACAATAGCCTTAATATCGGCTTTTTCGCAACGATATATAATATCTTTTTCGGTCAAAAGGTGGGTTGCGGGGATAACCGTTGCACCAAGCTTGTGAAGAGCCACAATCGAGAACCAGAATTGATAATGGCGTTTGAGAATCAACATTACCATATCACCTCGACCAATTCCTTGCGACGCGAAAAATGATGCAGTTTTGTCGCTTTCACGCTTTATGTCGGCAAAGGTAAATTGAATTACTTCTCCTTGGTCATTGGTCCAAAGTAGAGCTTTTTTGTTGGGCTCTTTTTCAGCCCAAGCATCTACCACATCATATCCGAAGTTGAAATTTTCGGGAACATTTATTTTGAAGTTTTGCATAAAGTCATCGTAGGATTCAAACGCGACTTTTTCTAAAAACTTTTCTAACATATCATACTGTTGTTTTTAAGGATTGTTTTGTAGAGTTATGAAATTATAGCAAGAAATTTTACGGTTTCACCACCTGTTGTTCTCATTCCGTGAGGCAATGTGGCGTCAAACATTATGCTATCGCCCGGATTTAGGATTGTAGATTTACCACCTACCATAATTTCCATTTTTCCTTGCAACACATAGTTAAATTCTTGTCCTTGATGAGAATTCATCGTCATAGGTTTATCAGCATCTACAGGCTCCACAGTAACAATAAATGGCGAAACCACACGATGTGCAAAGCCTGCTGCGAGGTCTTGATAACTATACGCTTTGGTGCGTTCGACTTTCACACCTTTGCCTGCACGTGTTACGAAATAAGCCTGCATTTTGGGTTCTTCGCCAAACAATAAGGCTGTTAATTCCACTCCATATTTAGCGGCAATGCGATGCAAGAAACTAACGGGAATATCCTTTTTTCCACTCTCATATTCGACATATTCTTGAGTAGAAACGGCACAATCGGCAGCAATTTGTTCAACCGACAAATCCATTGCGTCACGCAAACCTTGTAAACGGGTTGCAACTTCTTTTATATGATTCATAATCTATATGATTTTTATTTCCATTATATCAACGACAAAATTAATACTTTTTTCCCTGCAATAATAGCAAATTGAAAGAAAATTACACTTTAATGCACACTTTTTTTCTTTTGCGAAATATTTCTCGTACAAAATGAAAACAGCCGATGCAATAACATCGGCTGTTGATATAACGAATGTTTTTATTTGTCGTTATCTTGATTATTTTACATGTTTCAATGTAACAACTTCGTCAGCTGCAATAACTTTGATTATATATGCACCTGTAGCGAGGTGGTTGATGTCGAATGTTGATACACCTTCAACATTAGCAGTTTCGATGAGTTTACCATCTATGTTGTAGATTTCAACCGATTCTGCATTGGCACACATCACCACATTTTCATTGCTTACATATACTTTAGCTTCGTCGTTGGTAATACCTTCAACACCAACTCCTGCATTATAAACAAATGACATCACGTCAGAATAAGCTGTTTTATTAGAAGCCGAAGATGCTGTCTTGTAAAGACCTTGAGCACGTACATAATAAGTTGTACCATCAACAAGTTTAGCCGATGAAATTGTGATTTCACCTGCAGGTTTTGTTGCATATTCAAGGTCGCTCAATGTGTAAGCAGTTTTACCCGTACGACCAAATGATGATGTTTTAGAGATTTCGATAGTAACCGAAGTGAGTCCTTCATAAGGTTTCACCTCAATTGATTGATCGCTATACACGGTAGCACCATTTGTTAACGGACGAGCAAATACCGGAGCATCAAATGAAGTGATTTCCACAGTCTTGAATGCCACAGCATCACTTGTTGAAGTAACACCATCTTTTGCTGCTGTAACTCGCACATAGTAATCATTATAAGAAGATAGAGTGCGAGATGGAATAGTTACCGATGAATTTTTAGTTGTAACAGAATAAACTACCTTTCCAAAATCAGAAGCTTTTGAAATTTCCATAGTAAATTCGCAACCATCGATAGGAGTCCACGAAACAGTAGGAGTCAATGACACGCCTGTTGCCTCGTTAGCAGGAGCAGTAATAGATACTTTTGATGCTACAAATGAACCTGTTGCCGATGTTTGGTCAAGAGTATTAGGCTTCTTAGAAATCACACGCCAATAATATGTTTTACCCGACTCAATAGTTGCTTCAAGAGCTGTAATTGAAACATTCTTTTCATCAGTTTCGGCATCACCTACCATTTGAGTGAAGTTTGCATCTTTTGCCAACTCTACACGATACATTGTGCCATCACCGTTCCATGCAAATGTAAACAAGTCGGGAGCTTTTTCGCCGTTAATGGGGAAAGTAAGTGTTGGTTTTGCTGCTGTAGAAACTGCTTTACCGGCAAACAAAGGAGAATATTCGTTACCATAACGGTCATATACACACACAGCCCAATTATAACCCGATACTTTATCGGTAGGAATAGTATAGCTGTTTGTGTAGCAAACTTGTTCGAGATATTGTTTTTGGCAAGTAAACTCTGATTCGCTCAAAGTTGTAGGCACTGCATACACAGTGTAACGCATACCATCAACCTTATCCCATGTCAATGATGTTCCTGAAACAGTAACGTTTGAAGTCATTTTTGGATCGCGAACATTGTTCCAATGACGCAATGGAGTCAAAGCCTTGTTTTGGTAAGCATACTGATAGAGAATGTCGCCAAGAGATTGACGAGTATCTCCATATTTTTCAGTGTAGTTGATAAATGATTTATACTCAAAGTAAACCAACCCTGTTTCGTCTTGACGATTATACTCTCTACTCATGTTAATCTCATCAATCAAAGCTTGAGCACCTGCGTTTGCGTCGGTAGTATAATCTTTTGGAGATGTAGAGATATACATGTGTCGGTCAAACTTAATAGCAGCATCAATCCACCATTCACCACGTTTTGGGAACTCATTTACCCAATAAACTTGTGGAGACACGAAGTCGAGTTGTTGATGCTTGAGCCAATAAAGTGGGTCAGAATAGATTGTGTTGTATTGGAAGTCGCCACCAAGAGCAGGCATTCCATATTCAGTTTCCACATTGGGGGGTGAAGATTTACCTGCAGGTGAGATACCAAAACAAACATAAGGTTTCACACTTTTAATCATCTTGTTCATTTCGCCCACCATGTTATTGATATTTGCACGACGCCAATCGCCAATTGAAAGAGTTGTGCCACTTGCTTGGTAGTCGGCATAGTCGGGAGCAGTAGAGTTTTCAGCAGTACCACCTTGTGGATAGAAGTAGTCGTCGAAAATCACACCATCAATATCATAGTTGGTAACGATTTCTTTAGTAACGGCAAGAATGCGTTCCAACACTTCCTTTTTAGCAGGGTTAAGTACAGTGTTTGACGAACTACCACTCATCAACCACTCAGGGTGAGTTACTTCATAATCCAAAGCACCGCCACCATGAGTACCGTTTTTGCTTGTGTGGTAACGATAAGGGTTAATCCACGCATAACATTCGATACCATATTCATGACATGCTTGCACTACAAATTCAAATGGGTCGAAAGCAGGAGCCGAGCCACGTTTACCCGACACCGATTCAGCCCAAGGTTCGTAAGAGGACTTATATGTGGCATCACACTCTGAACGCACATGGTAGTAAAGCACATTGATGCCTTGCTCTTTGAATGATGCCATACGTTTGCGGAAAATATTTTTTTGTGCTTCAGCATTGCTTGAAGTGAGGTCGGCAGTAGGCCAATGTCCCAAAAAAGGAGTACACCACATAGCACGATGCTCACGAGTTGTTTCGGCTTGGACATCAACACTCGTTGTCATCAATGTCATTGAAGCAATTGCAGCAATTCCTATTGATTTGATAAACTTATTCATAATTTTATTCATGACATTTTATAAAATCAAAGGTAACCGCCTTTCGCGGCAGTTACCTTTGTTAATATTTCAACTATAACCTAAGCTTAGTAAAGTTGAGTTTCCTTAGGATTAATGGTTATACCAAGGATTTCGTCAGTAACCTCACCATAAGGTTTACACTTACTGTCAGCAGGGTCAAAATAAACAAGACCGGTGCGAATACCTGATGCATCAGAACCATCGGCACGGAAACCAAAGAATACCTTACCATCTACTTCATGCAAAGCCATTTGTTTCACATGCACTTGCTCATCGGCTGTGGTATTAACCGGTTTTGCAGCCATTTGTACAGAAGCAGTTGGTTTTGCAGTGGCAGCAAGTTTAGGATAAGTCGCTTCTTCAAGAGAATATTGATTCAAACCTGTAAAGCTACCCACATTCGAGCTACCAATAACCCAAGTGTAGATAAAATTAGCTTTTCTAGTTTTTGTTCCTTGATCCACAACAAATGATGTAAACTTAAGCCCATCTAATGTTTCAGGATATGTTGCAGGCTTAGTTGCAGCGTCTTTAGAGTCTTTACCAATTTGAGATTCAACAAATCGCATAACACCGTTACCAGAGTAGTTTTTACCCCACCACCATAGTTTGTTCTTATCACAATAAACACCATTTGTGATAGCACCGTAAGCAATTTGTGATCCATAGTAAGGAAGAAGGTTATTTTCTACAAAATAGTTCGTACGGAAGTTATCAGATCTTTTCTCTTCAACAAGACCACGTTCGGTCATCTTAATCTTACTAATACCATTACCACGGTCGCTATAATAGATGTGACCATCGTAGATACAACCATGGAATGGGTCGTTAAATGCAGCACCACCAACGTTAGTAATAACAACATTAACATCAGTTCCATCAGTACGCATAGCTGTGATTTTACCATCACCCATCACACCGGCTTCGTCGTTGATATAGTAATATTGTTTACCTGCATCAAGAATATAAATCCATGGTTTATAAACCGAGTCGCGTTTAGCTTCATCATATTCTTTAGCTTCGCCATAAAGAATGTTAAATGGATTTTCACCTACAGAAACTCCCATATCGTAAGGCACAACTTTAGGATTTCCCATTTGCTGCAATTGTGCATCAGTCAAAATTTTGACAGCCTTGATATTGCCACCAACTTGTGCATAATACAAAGTTGGAGCAGGAATTTGAGAAGCAACAGGCACATTGAAATAAGCTTGCTCAAGCTCACGTTTTTCAGCTGCGTTATCAAGATCGAAAACAGCATCAACAGTAACCTGTTGAGAACCAATATTGCTAAACGTAATATTTTTAGGACACTCTACCTCTCCGGTTTCTGGATCGGTAGTAAACACCATAGGTGCAGTAATCGCTTGACCATTTTCGTCTAACGCACCTTCAGGGAATCTCCATGTATATTCAACTTGCTTGTTTTCAGGGTTTGGCAAACGAATGCTGAATGAAACTTTAGTGTTATTCACTTCTACAAGTTTCATTACCTCACCCGATGGAGACAATTGCTCAGCAATCGACAATTTTGGAACAATATCACTAATGAGAATAGGATATGTGAGAGAACCTACACCTTCGAGAGTCATCGTTACATAATAACGACCCGCTTCTTTATATTTCACAACAGGGTGGTTAATGTCACTTAAATCAGCAGTATATTTACCCTCTTCAGCACCAAAAGTCCAAGAAACTTTACCGGTTTTAGCTGAAGTGTTATTAAAACGGATATGAGAAACTACATAATAATCAATACCATATTGAACATTACCTGTAGAATCAGGAGCCACCTCATAGGTAAAGCTAATATCGGGGTCGGGGAAATTTTGTAGTTCAGGGTCTTGATCTACGCAAGCAGCCATCGCCAACGTAAACAGAGCAAGAACGCCTAATTTATTTAAGAATTTCATAATACTTAAAATTTATATCTTAGTTAATTTCAATTTGATATGAAGTGTGAGCAACACCTTCGTTACCATCAGTATCAAACACTCTGTAGTTTGCATCAAGGACGAATTTACGTTTGAACGAAATTGCGTACCCATCATCACCTTTAATCCATTCTTGGAATGTAATAGGTTCAACCAAAGCCTTGAACGCTTCAATATATTCAGGAATAACAGTTGAAACAACCGCACCTTTATCATCGTCATAACGACTGAATACCCATGGAGCAGATGCATAAATAGGATAAACGATGATTGACTTATCAGCAGCATAACGATAAGTACCAAAGTCATCTTTAACTGCTTCTTCTTTTGTAATTCTGTTGTAAACTACTGTTTCACCATCAAGTGTTGGATAGTAATATGCAACAGTATCAGCAGGAGGTACAGGGTCAGTAGATCCTGGATTTGGATTATATGGGTTGCTACCATCAAACCAACGATTCATTTTATCGGTAACAGAAGCTTGCTTATCAGTTTCTGAATAATTAATATCTGTTGGGAATTCAGTGCCAAATTGAGCATTTATTTCAGCAAAACGTTCATTAGTGAAAGCATAGTTTGCATAAAGATAACGCAAAGAGTTATAATAATTATCAGTAACAATCAAAGAGTCAACTGCATTCTCAAACTCTTCAGCAAAACCTTCAGGGAAATAAGTCGCAAATTTGTTCTTTTCAGTCTTTTCCCATTCTTTAGGAGTGTTCCAATTAATAGGAACTAGACTTTCTGACACAGGCACAGTAGCAGTCAAAACAAACTCATAACCGTCCCAAACGGCAAGCGAATGGTCAAACTTATAAATCGATTGATTCATACGCACCTCTTCTTCAGAAATCGAAAACTGCTTAGTATAGGTAAAACCTGTACCTGCCAATTTAGCAGTAGCCGAAGCTTCATCGGTAAGAGTTACGTTATACCACACTTCACTATGAGAAGGGGTGTGACCTTTTTCGGTATAATATTGACCCTTGAAAGAGAAACTTTCGCCCGCTTTACATACAGTAGAGCCAACTTCCCAATAGCATGTAGGAACAGGTTGACCAATTATCAAGTGGTCGGCAAATGGATCGT
This sequence comes from uncultured Muribaculaceae bacterium, assembly GCA_904502025.1. Lineage (GTDB taxonomy): Bacteria > Bacteroidota > Bacteroidia > Bacteroidales > Muribaculaceae > RGIG4079. The sequence continues at coordinate 63,275 of CAJGDJ010000001.1, read as the reverse complement.
TTTTTTCACAAGAAGTGAATGCAACGAGACCCAATGCAAAGATTCCTAATTTATATTGTAATTTCATAATTTCAATTATTTATAATTAGTTAGTTAAAGAAGAGCGAGACTCAACCCAAATCATTGGTTTTTGGAGCCACTTATAGTCTTTGTATGCACCCACACGAACAACCTCATCTTTGTTATAGATATCCTCGGTTTGAGGGTCATAGTTGAGACGTTGAATCCATGTGTTTTCTTTTTGAGTATCGGTCAAACCATTTACCCAATAAGCTTTATAAAGATTATAGGGACGACGTAATGTTTGATATACAGTTTTTGTTTCACCTGTAGGTATCACACCGTTACGATTGTTGCTATAATGATAACGACGGAGGTCGGTCCATTGCTCAGGCTGCATATACATTGCGATGTATTTTTGCATCATAAGATCTGAAAGAGTATAATTTGCAGCATCAAAGAACCAGCGTTTATTACCTACTGTAGAACATGCAAAACCAGTTGCAGTACCTGATTTTTCTTTACCATTGGCATCCTTTCCACTATATTTTACTGAAGTTTTTTCATTGTTAAGGAATGCACCTTTCCATGCTTCAAAACGAGCTTTCCACATGTTAGCATTGTATTCATCTTCAATCTTTTCAGGAGCAAATGCTTGGTCAGGATAAACACCATAGTTTTTGAGGTAAGCATCAAGATGACGTTGAATATTCAACTCTGTAGCTTGTTTCGCAAGAGCACATGCTTTAGCTTTATTACCTAACCAATAGTAAGCTTCGGCTTGAATGAAGTAAAGCTCTTCCATTGTGAAAATAGCATTGTAGGCATCAAGAGCACCGGCGTATGCACCGTAATATAGGTCGGGGTAATGAGCACGTTTGTAAGTAGCACCAGAACCAACATTATTTTCAAGATAACGATATGCTGTTAGCTTAGTTTCTTCATCTGAAGCTGATTTAGGACCTTCGGCAGGCTTCATAAGAAGCATAATGCGCGGGTCATTACCATAACCATTATTTTTTCTAACTTCCCATGTACCTTGCGAACCTTCTACACCTGGGAAGTTTACACCAAGGCAATCTTCCATAAAGAATTTAGATGGAACTGCATCGTTTGACAAACGGTTATCACGAGATTCCCAAGAGTTAATCTTAGGTTGTGCAGAACTCCAAGGAGAATATGACTCAGTACCACCTTCACTTTCATAGTTGTAACGAGGTTCATTACCAAATGAAGTACCATAAAGGAGAGATTTAGAGTCACCACCAGTCCAAGTGTTGATAGCTTGTTGTGCAACATCAATAATTTGTTGACATTTTGACATATCTACGTTAGGAATGTTACGGAGCAAGAGACGAGCCTTCATTGCATAAACCAAACCTTTCCATTTGTTAAGGTCGCCTTGATAAACACGATCCATTCGAGCATCGATCTTAACATCGCCCGAAGTGTCACGTGATTGATTTTCAAAAGCAGCAATAAGAGCATCAGCTTCTTTGAACATCCAATTGTAAATAAACACTTGGTCATAGTAATAAGGAGTAGTTGCAAGGTGAGCTGCCTTTTCGGGATCAGCACCTTGTTCTTTCAACATAGGCATATCACCAAATGTATCGGTAGTCAATTGAGTTGACATCAACATGATAGTACGAGCGATGAGGTCAACGTTAGTTGTTCCTTCAAGGTTACATACCGAACGAATATTCTTCGCCAAATCATAGAAGTGACGACGCCATTGTGGGTGGCGGTTGATGTTCAAGAATTCCCAACCTTGCTTGTAAGGATAAGAACCTGTTTCGCTCTTACCTGTAGTAGTCAAACATTGAGAAAGATATATATTATATTCAGCGTGGTCATATACAATTTGACTCGCATAGAACACAATTACGGGCAAAGCCTGCTCAACAGTGTTATCATGAGCACGGTCTTGATTCACGTTGTCATAAAGGACATCTTCGCAACTTGCAAGAGAAAGTCCGAGCAATATAGACAACGATAATGATTTAATCTTGTTCATAGTCGTGATTAGAATGTTATGTTAAGATTGAAATTATAGCTACGAGTAGCAGGAACACTGAATTCATCAATACCCATTGAACCAGCACCACCGGTAGCAGCAGGCATAACTTGAGGATCGGCACCGGTATATTTAGTCAAAAGGAATAAGTTTCGACCGGTGAATGAAGCACGAAGACCCTTGATAGGATTCTTAGAACCGAGTTTCTTCATCATTTTACCGAAGTCGTAAGCAAGAGTTACATAGCTCAAACGAATGTAAGAACCGTCTTCGATAAAGTTTGAAGGAACAGAGTAGTAGTTAGAATAGAATTGAGAGTCGAAGATTACAGGAGTAGTGTTTTCGCGATAAGTACCATCACCGTTAGCTACAACCCCTTTTACGATAACTTCATGGTTACGATATTTTTCAAGGTAACCACTCATACCATTAGCAATCAAGTTTTCACCGGTGTTGTTGTAAACATCACCACCAGAACGACCATCAAACAAGAAAGAGAAAGAAAGGTCTTTCCAAGTGAAAGTAGAACCTAAACCAAGAAGGAAGTCGGGCTCGCGATCACCAAGGAAGCAGTTTTTATTAGGAGAAATCAAAGGATAACCGTTTTCATCACAAATGATTTGACCATCTTCGGTGCGTTCATAGTCGGTACCGACCATTGCAGTAGTTGAACCACCTACGTTAGAAGAACAATACAAACGGTTAGTAACTTGCATACCAAGGTACTCAGTTTGGTTGTTAGGAAGTTCACGAAGGATACCACGGTTGAACGAGAAGTTAGCGTTAGCAGTCCAAGTGAAATCACCACCACGAAGAATGTCTTGAGAAAGAGTTGCTTCAACCCCATAGTTTTCGATAGAACCAGAGTTGAATGTTTGGAGGATTACACCGGCAGCAGGAGATACACGCATTGAAATGATTTGGTTATCAACTGTAGTTGAATAGTAAGCAACATCTAAACGAGTGCGTTCTTTGAAGAAACGCAAGTCGGCACCAATTTCCCAAGAGCTTGTCATTTCAGGCTCAAGAGAGTTAGCAGAAGAAACAGTAGGGTCAACACCATAACCACCATCGGGGAAAGTTGACCATTGTTTGAAGTTGTTAGAGAATACATAGTTAGGAGCGTCCTTACCTACTTTTGCCCAGTTACCACGGATTTTACCGTAAGAGAACCAGTTGTTTTTGAGGTTGAAAAGCTCAGAGAATATAACCCCTGCAGTTACTGATGGATAGAAGTAAATAGGATCTACCAAGTCAGGGTTTAGATAGTTAACCAAAGTAGAAGAACCATCGACACGACCGGTTACTGACAATTGAGCCATACCTTTATAGTCGAAACGAATTTCACCAAAGTAACCAAATTTGTTACGGTCGGTGTGATAAAGGCTGAAGTCGGTCAAATCCATACGTTCAGGGTCAACGTTGTTAAATGAATAAAAACCTCCACCAAGAATGAAGTTATCACCATACATTGACGCAGAAACGCTGTTGGTTTGAGAATACTCACCACCAAGGAAGAAGTTCAAGTTGAAGTTATCATTAATCTTCCAGAAGTAGTTAGCGTTACCTTGAACAGTGAGACGCTCGCTGGTAGAAGGTGTATAAGTATAAGAACCCATACGTTCAGCGAGGGTATTTTTTTGACCATCGGTGAGTTCGCCATCAAATTCACGACCATCTTGAGCGTAACGAGGCACTGAGTAAGCATCTTGAGCTGATTGACCTTTATCGTAACCAACTTTAGCTGTGAATACCAAGTTTTTAATTGGTTCGTAAGAGATAGAACCATTGATAATCACACGATGACCTTCAGTTATTGATTGGTCCATATAACGACCATAGTAAGGAGAAACAGCAGCACTTAGACGTTGGTCGTTTGACAATTCGTCCCAAGCGTCATAACGGTTACCCCAGTTAGGAAGACCATTAGCTAATTTATAGTCGGCCATATTGCGATTAATTGACCAACCATATACAGAAGACATTGAGTTACCAAAACCACGAGACTTAGTGTCGATATAGTTAGTAGATAACACAAGTTTCACTTGTTCAGAAGGATTGAATTCACCTTTAACATACACACCAAGACGGTTTTTGTAGTCTTCAGGAACAACACCATTATTGTTCATATAGTTAGCAGATGCGTATGCTGAGAATTTTTCGTTACCACCAGAGATAGAAACGTCATATTTTTGCATGAATCCGGTTCCAAGGAAATCACCTACGTTGTCGTAGATTTGTTCATCGGGTTTAGCAACAGGACCCCAACCACCGCCGGCGTTAGTAGTATAAATACCGCTACCACCACCTACGTATGTGCTTTGCAATTTAGGGAGACGAGCAACTTCAGAAAATTCCCAACCACCAGAAGCAGTAACAGAAACAGTGCCTTGTTTACCACTCTTAGTTGTAATCAAGATAACACCATTGGCACCTTCTTGACCATAAAGAGCAGAAGCAGCAGCACCTTTCAATACCGACATTGTTTCGATATCGCTTGGGTTGATGTCGGCAGCAGCAGAAGCACCACCACGAACAGGCATACCGTCGATTACGAACAATGGTTCATTGCTTTGTCCTGAGTTAATAGAAGAAATTGCACGCACCACAATTTGTGAAGCAGAGTTAGGAGAACCCCCAGCCATAGAAACTTGCACACCGGCAACCTTACCTTGAAGACCATTAACGAAGTTAGCTGTTTGACCAGCTGTTACCGCGTCACTGTTCAAAGATTGAACGGCAAAGTTAAGTTTCTTCTTTTCTTGAGTTTGCCCCATCGCTGTAACAACGACTTCTTGCAAAACTTCAGAGTCTTCTTGCATCACCACATTGATGACACTTTGACTCCCTACTGTAATACTTTGTGGTTTCATACCCACATAACTAAAGTTCAAAACGGCTTTGTCGTTAGGAACTTCGATTGAATAATTCCCATCAAAGTCGGTGTCGACTCCGGTAGCAGTACCTTTAATCATGATAGTAACACCAATAAGAGGCTCACCATCAGAAGCACCGGTAACAGTACCAGTTACAGTGCGGGCAAAGCCGGCAACTGCAAAGAGGGAAAATAACAGAAGCAATAACTGTTTTTTCATACTTACTTTTAATTTGTTTATATTCAAGGTTATTTATCACTTACATTTTTTAACTCAATCAACTATTTCCGGCATGGTCAAATTGCTTCAATAACACTTCATACCCAAAGACGCCATAATATACTATAACTCAATTTTTTAGCTAAAAAATTGTAATATAGCAAGATTTCTCATCTTTTTAGGTTAGCAATTGTCAGTTAAGCACTTAAGCCAATAAGGGCATAGGCGATACCACAAACCGACACGTCGGTCCACACGGTATTACGTACAAATCTACCACATTTTTTCAGAATAAAAGCATATTGTTATATATTATTTAGCATATTTTATACTTATAATCATTTTTTAACACACTGAGGCAGGGATTAAAAATTTTAGCAAATTAAAAAACTATCACAGGGGGATTGCTATAATATATAATAATGTGTAGTGATGTTTATTATTGGGAGTAATAAGAGCTATGGGAGAATTAAGTGATATACGAGTTATAAGAGATATAGAAGCAAAAAAATAATTGCAAGCACCATAAGAGAACTTTATCGTTGGCTATCGCCTTAGATAGGCTTCGCCTCGGCAAAACAAATTTAAGCAAGCTTAATTTGCTTTTGCACTCTTTTGCTCTATCGTTGGCTATCGCCTTAGATAGGCTTCGCCTCGGCAAAACAAATTTAAGCAAGCTTAATTTGCTTTTGCACTCGGCTTGCACTATCTTTGCATACCGTTTACAATAAATCATTTTCATGTTATGCGTATAGATATTCTCACTGTTTTGCCCGAAATGTTTGAGTCTCCTTTTGGCTGTTCGATTCTAAAACGTGCACAAGATAAAGGCCTTGCAGAATTGGTGGTGCATAATCTTCGTGATTATTCTACCAACAAACATCGCAAGGTTGACGACTACCCTTTTGGTGGCGAAGCAGGCATGGTGATGCAAATCGAGCCTATTGATCGAGCGATATCTCAACTCAAAAGTGAACGCAATTACGATGAAGTGATTTTTACATCGCCCGACGGGGAGGTTTTCAATCAACCTATGGCTAACAGCCTTTCAATGCTTGAAAATATCATAATATTATGCGGGCACTACAAGGGGATAGATTATCGCATTCGCGAGCACCTCATCACAAGAGAGATTTCAATTGGAGATTATGTGCTTACTGGTGGTGAAATCCCGGCTGTAATCATAACCGATGCCATTGTGCGATTGATTCCCGGTGCAATTGGCGATGAACAAAGTGCATTGAGCGATTCTTTCCAAGATAATCTGCTCGCTCCACCGGTTTACACTCGCCCGGCAGAGTATAAAGGTTGGAGAGTTCCCGATATTCTTCTGTCGGGACACCAAGCTCGTATAGATGATTGGAAGCACGAACAAGCGATAGAACGCACTCGCCGCTTACGTCCCGACCTACTTAAATAATCAAGAGTGTTGAGGTGGAATAACATTTCCTTGAGAAGCATTTACATTCAAATAAAAAATCCTTGCCGGTTGGCAAGGATTTTTTATTTTTGTCTTGAATATCTATTTCTTTTTCGAGCATTTTCGCTTGGGTGTTTCATTCTTTTTTGCACCACATTTAGCTCGCATTTTCTTCATTTTCAATACCATAGCCGAACGTGCGGGCAAGTAAAGTTTTAACCACTCAACACCATGAGGTGCATAAAGTTCGTCATGATGAGTGAAATGCGACATTTTTTCATCAATGTTGCCATACCCACCAAAATCGGGGTTATCACTCGACAACACTACCGAATACTGCCCTGCCGGGGCGAGAATACCATAATCAGAGAATGACTTATAGGGATTGAAGTTGAACACAAACAGATAATCGCCACGCTTGAACGCCAACACTTGGTCGTCGTCTTTTTCCCAAAGTTTTTCAACAGGCAATGATTGGAAGTTTTTCACTTTCTTCACAAGAGCAACCATTGCATTGTCGAAGTCGTTGAGGTAGTGATACTTGAGTTCCTTGCGGTCAACCAAATCCCATTGACGGCGAGCATATTTATGCGACCAACCATTTCCCTCACGAGGGAAGTCAATCCATTCGGGGTGCCCAAACTCATTACCCATAAAATTGAGATAAGCCCCATTTATTGAAGCAAGGGTAACAAGTCGTATCATTTTGTGGAGAGCAATGCCACGAGCCACTGTCATATCATCGTCGCCCTTGGTCATGTGCCAATACATTTTATCATCAATAAGACGGAAAATCACCGTTTTGTCGCCCACGAGAGCTTGGTCGTGGCTTTCTACGTATGAAACGGTTTTTTCGTCGGCACGACGATTGGTCAATTCCCAATATATAGATGTGGGGTGCCAGTCTTCGTCTTTTTTCTCTTTGAGCATCTTAATCCAATAGTCGGGAATACCCATTGCCATTCGATAGTCAAATCCCATACCACCATCTTTGATTTTGGTTGCCAACCCCGGCATACCACTCATCTCCTCAGCAATAGTAATCGCATTAGGGTTAATGGCATGAATAAGTTTGTTGGCAAGAGTGAGATATGTGATGGCATTGGTGTCTTGACCTCCATTGTAATAGTCGCCATACGAGCCAAATGCTTGCCCCAACCCATGGTTGTAATAAAGCATCGATGTAACGCCATCGAAACGGAAGCCGTCAAACTTAAATTCTTCGAGCCAATATTTGCAGTTTGATAACAAGAAGTTTAATACATCATTTTTGCCATAGTCGAAGCAAAGCGAATCCCATGCAGGGTGTTCGCGACGATGATCGCCATAGAAGTATTGATTATAGCTACCGTCAAGACGACCGAGCCCCTCTACTTCATTTTTCACTGCGTGAGAATGAACAATATCCATAATCACAGCAATTCCCAATCGGTGAGCCTCGTCTATTAACGATTTCAACTCTTCGGGTGTACCAAATCGACTTGAGGGTGCATAAAAACTTGATACGTGATAACCAAAAGAGCCATAATAGGGGTGTTCCTGAATAGCCATGATTTGGATTGCATTATACCCGTCCTTGGCAATGCGTGGCAACACGAGGTCGCGAAACTCCACATAAGTTCCCACCCCTTCGCGTTCTTGTGCCATGCCTATATGACATTCATATATAAGAAGCGGCGACACGTTGGGCTTAAACTCATCGATTTGCCATTTATATTGATTTTCAGGAGCCCACACTTGAGCCGAAAAGATGTGCGACACTTCATCTTGCACCACTCGGTTAGCGTATGCAGGGATACGTTCTCCCATTCCACCGTCCCAATACACAATCATTTTATATAAATCGCCATGGTGCAAGTCATTGTGTTTGAGCTTTAATTCCCACACACCATTATCAAGACGTGTCATGCGATATTTTGCCTGTTCTTGCCAACGAGTGAAATCACCTATCAACACAATATCCGTTGCATTAGGAGCCCATTCACGAAACACCCACCCATCGGCAGTGCGATGCAATCCAAAATAATGATGAGCATTGGCAAAGTCAACAAGTGAGCCACCTTTACCCACAAGTTCACGTTCTTTATTTACTGCATCTTGAAATCGACCGGTAATGGCATCAGCGTATGGTTCAAGCCATGGGTCATTCTTAATGATATTCAATGGTTTCATGAGAAATTGGTTAAGATTGTAATAATACACAAACTTAATGAAATTATTCGGCATTTCGCCAATCTTTGTGCAATAATTTTATAAATTCAACCCACAAAAAAACAAATTATACCACATTTGACTCAAAAGAGGCAAAAAAACATTTATTTTTTTGCTCAAAATAAAAACTTTCACTACCTTTGCCGACGCATTTAAGCCCAGATGGCGGAATCGGTAGACGCGCTGGTCTCAAACACCAGTGGGGCAACCCATCCCGGTTCGATCCCGGGTCTGGGTACTGAAGCGAGAGTTTCTCTTGAAATTCTCGCTTTTTCTTTCATCAATAAAAATATGGGGCTTATTGAGCATTAGACCTGCTTATTGATTAAAATTCATTAACTCTGTAAAATAAAGCTCACTAATGAATGCTTTTTGCTAAATATTTCTTAAATTTGCATCGTTGTATTTTACAATAAGACATATTTAGGAAGCGTTTAGCTTTATTCCATAATGGTGAACTTCGACAACTCACAAGCGTATTGGAATAATGAAAAAGCGTTCTCCTTTGGTATTTGTATATGTTATCTCCATATTCAAGCCAAAGGTGTGAGCTATTTTTATATCCATACGCAAGGCAGTCGAAGGCCTACCATTAGGATATGAATCTAATAGGCTCACACTTTCTACTTAATAACCACTGTTAATTATTAACTCGCATTGAGAGAGCCTTACGATGCACCAACTTTTATAAAAATGAAAAAGTTTATTAAAAATCTAATGTATGTGACTATTATTAGCACTACATCTATTGCATTTTTGGCTTGTAGCGAGGAGATTGAAGACGCTCCAAAAACCGAAACCAACGACACCTCCAACGAGGAATCCGTAACAGACCAAGTAGAAGAAGTAGATTCAACCGTGCAATGTAATCAAGAAGTTGACTTAGGTTTACCAAGTGGCACAATTTGGGCAGGTTGGAATGTTGGAGCTTCAGCTCCTGAAGAGTTAGGAAATTACTATGCTTGGGGAGAAACTAAAATCAAAGAGGACTATACTTTAGAAACATACATTCATTACAGCAAAGATGACTCTTGCTATCTAAGTCTTGACACTTGCATTATTGACACTATTATAATAGATGGAGCACCTGATTCTTGTGTCTTTGACACTACATACTACGCATTTAACCCTATGTGCGATGTTGCTTTACAAGAATGGGAAGAAAATTGGAGCATACCAACTAAAGCAGATTTTGAGGAATTAATTACTGTATGTACTTGGCACTGGATAAAGTACAAAGGGGCAAATGGCTACAAAATTGTCGGACCTAATGGTAATGCAATCTTTTTGCCAGCAGCAGGCTATCGTTCAGGAAAATCACTTCTTGATAGTGGAGATGGAGGCAATTACTGGACTAAATCAAACCATGAGATTACTGATTACATAGCATGGGGATTTGGATTTAGTAAACAACATTATGACATCTCTGAGAGCTGTTATCGCATAGCAGGACACTCAATTCGACCAGTAAAACAAATTATTACCACCGAATAAGAATCGGCATATAAGTAGATCACCTAAAACTGTGTCAAACTTTTCATTTTTGACACAGTTTTTCTTTTACCTCCCTTTTTATCGGTTAGAATTTATTTAATTGCACTCATTATATCTCTCTTTTGATGCAGATTTATACAACACTTTTTGGTATTTTCTGTGTACTTAGAAACAGCGTATAAACTCACAACACATCCACCCCTCAAAATGAATGCCACTAATTAATCGTCTCTCTCAAACTCTTAATTTCCAAACATCTTAATACCAATTTCAGCCTACTATCCCCTTCTGAAAAAAAACGAGCTGAGTTTCATTTTCTGCTCAAAATTAAAAAGTTTTTGAACTGGATTTCATTTTTCTCGCAAAATTACATATATTTGCAATGGATTTCAAATTTGCACCTTATGATTGCTCGCGATTCTTATTTATCTCGTCTTGAAAAATAGAAAGACAAACCAGTTGTAAAAGTCATAACCGGCATAAGACGTTGTGGAAAATCAACACTCCTAAAAATGTTTCGCAATCGTCTTTGCGATTCGGGAATCATGGAAGAACAAATCCACTCTCTTAATCTTGAGGATATCGACAACGAAAAATACCTTAATTATCGTGAACTCTATTCATACATCAAGGAGAAAATACATCCTACAAAAATGAACTATCTGTTTTTTGACGAAATTCAGATGGTGGATAATTTTCAAAGAACAATTGACAGCCTACAGCTTATTGACAACGTTGACATATATGTTACCGGCTCAAATGCCTATCTTCTCTCTGGCGAAATTGCCACTTTATTGTCGGGCAGATATGTGGAAATACAAATGTACCCCCTTTCTTTTAAGGAATTCTCATCTATCTTACCCTCAAACATAAATAATGAAACTGCATATAGAACCTTTATTGAATATGGTGCTTTTCCTTATATAACCCAATTAAGCAATGATTCTGAATTAATAAAAGACTATCTTCGCGGATTATACAACACTATTGTGCTTAAAGATGTGATATATCGCAAAAAGATATCCGACGTTGTTATTCTTGAGAATATCGTAAAATTCCTTTCCGACAATATCGGCAACACCTCTGCAATAAAACGAATTAGCGACACTCTCACCTCGGCAGGCCGAAAAACATCTTCACACACTGTGGAATCCTATATTTCGGCTCTTATTGCTTCATATATATTCTACCCCGTATCTCGATATGATGTAAAGGGTACTCAATTACTCAAAACCGGGCAAAAATACTATCTTGCCGACATCGGATTAAGAAACATCATACTCGGTTCAAAAGGTGGCGACTTGGGACATATACTTGAAAATATAATATTTTTAGAATTACTTCGCCGAGTGAAAGAAGTATATATAGGAAAAGTTGGAACCCTCGAAATCGATTTCATCGCAATCGATGGCAACACCAAATCATACTATCAAGTAGCCCTAAGTGTAAGAGATGAAAAAACACTACAACGCGAATTAGCCCCACTCCAAGCCATAAATGATTCTTACCCCAAATACCTAATAACATTAGACAACGACCCAATAATCAGTCACAACGGCATAAACCAAATCTATGCTCTTGATTGGCTATTAAACGAATAAATCAAATCATTAGAGAGAAAATACGCAAAATAGCCCCATAAATAGAGGCTTATTGAACACAAAAATGCGACTATATCGTGTCATGAATTTGCGAAATTCGTTTATGATATTCATGTGGGTTGATAGGTTTCGTTGGGTCAGGTATCCAATGTCGAAGTTCCCATATCTTGTCTAAGTCCTCTAAAAATTGGTTCGTAAAAATATCGGACAATGGTACTGAAGCGGAGAGAGTTGAAAGACTCTCTCCGCTTTTATTTTATATCCATAACTATCAAGAAAGCGACTACCATGTTTAATATTTTTAAGTGAAAACCACTGTAGTTTGATAAAAAATCGCTAATTTTCATATTTTTCTCGTATTTTTTGTTCGCTTTTTCCTTTTTTATTTGCAAATAATGTCAAATTAAACTAACTTTGCACACTGATTAATTTGACTCATTATGAACTTTTCATCAGTAAACAAAATTTTCGAGAAATCTTTCCGTGAAAACTGGGACCGTCCCGCTATCTCTAATTATCAAGGTGCAACATTGCACTTTCGCGACCTTGCACAAAGAATTGCACAACTTCACATTATGTTTGAAGAGTGTGGATTGGAAAAAGGCGACAAAGTGGCAATCTGCTCAAGAAACCAAGCCAACTGGGCTGTTTCGTTCTTGTCGGCACTTACCTATGGAGCTGTACCAGTTCCTTTGATGCACGAATTTAAGCCATCAAATATCCACCACCTCGTTAATCACTCTGAATCAAAGATATTGTTTGTTGATGAAGTTATTTGGGAAAACGTTGTAGAATCGGAAATGCCCGAGCTACAAGCAATTATCCAAGTAAACACTTTCAAACTCTTATATGCTGCCAACGATAGAATTACCGAAGCTCGTGCTCGTCTCAATGAGTTGTTTGGGAAAAAATATCCAATGGAATTTACTCCCGAATCAATCAACTATTATGAAGACTCAGCCGAGGAATTGGCTATCATAAATTACACTTCGGGCACATCAGGGTTCTCAAAGGGTGTTATGATTCCATTTAGAGCAATCGCTTCCAATCTTGAATTTGGTCGCAAGGCACTTCCTCAAATCAATAATACGTCAAATGTAGTTTCGATGTTGCCATGTGCACACATGTATGGGCTAATGTTTGAGGTGTTATATGAATTGTCGATGGGGTGCCATGTACACTTCCTTTCTCGTCTGCCAAGTCCAAAAATCATCTTGCAAGCGTTGGCAGAAGTGAAACCCACGGTGGTTATCGCAGTGCCTCTAATCATCGAAAAAATCTACAAGAATAAGGTAAAACCCGTGTTGGACAAGGTGGGAATCAAATACGCCATGAAGGTTCCCGGTCTTGACCAAATGATTATCAACAAAATCAAAGCCGAACTCACAAACGCATTTGGTGGCGAATTCTACGAAGTAATCATTGGTGGTGCTGCATTCAACAAAGAGGTTGAAACATTCTTTAAGAAGATGGGCTTCCCATTCACTGTAGGCTATGGAATGACTGAATGTGCCCCTATCATTACATATTCAGACTGGAAGACCGAAAAACTCTACTCTTGTGGAGAAATCGTGCCAAATATGGAAATGAAAATCGATTCTCCCGACCCACAAAACATTCCAGGAGAACTACTCGTTAGAGGAGCAAACGTATTTCTTGGCTACTACAAAAACCCTGAAGCAACTGCCGAAGCTCTCGACGAAGATGGCTGGCTACACACCGGCGACATGGGTATCATTGATGCCGATGGTAGCTTGTTCCTCCGTGGGCGTTCAAAATGTATGATTCTTGGTCCATCGGGACAAAACATCTACCCCGAAGAAATCGAAGCAGCTCTTGACGTCCGTCCATATTTTGTTGAATCATTGGTAATCGAAGAAGAAGGCGGACTAACTGCACTTGTATTCCCCGACTTTGACCAAGGAGCGAAAGATGGCATGAACCAAAAAGAATTTGCTAAATATATCAAATCAACATTGCCTGACATCAATAAAGATCTTCCTAACTACGCACGATTAAAGAAAATCGAAATCATGTCGGAAGCATTTGAACGTACACCGAAAAAGAGTATCAAACGTTATCTTTACCAACGCATTAAAAAGACAAATTAATTAACACAGCAGAGGATGATTATGTAATTTACACAAAATTTAACACTCTTTAACGGGGGGGTAAAACATATGTTGTATTTTTGTGCTGATTTAATTATTAACACTAAAATACAAAAAGTTATGAAAAAGATTTTGCTTAAGTTATTATGCATGTCTATGCTATGTTTTTTCAGCGTCTCGCTAATTTCATGCGAAAGTGATGATGACGAACCCGGAGTAAAAAATACGACAACAAAACCAACAGGAGAAAACCTTGTAGAAGCTCTTCAAGGTACATGGGCACTTGAAAAAATTAAAGTAAAATGTTTAGGGCAAACTTTTGAGTACGATCTTGATGATTTGAAAACCCAAAGTGGTAATACAGTTTTTTATGATGATGTATTAACATTCGATGGGGAGAAAGTCAATGGCTTAAACTATTCAATTGATGGCAATAACATATTGCTTCCATGGTATGATGATACTTGGTGGGCAGAAGTTAGTTTTTTAGGCACTCAAATGACACTATATTATAATATAAATTATGAAGGTGTTAAAATGGAGGAATGGGCAATATATTCAAAATCTAACAGTTCATCAAGAAGCTCAAATATATCAAACACTAATTCTATTAATTCTATCATTCCTATTGCGATTAAAGCAACTAAAATGTAATTCAGCTAAGATTTAAGGATAATCCTTTTATCATATCAATATTACGAGGCTGTTGGCTTAAATTAAGCCAACAGCCTACTTTTTGTTCTTTACTTTTGCCACTACTCCAATAGAATGTAAAAAACTCATTGACTAAATCTATTGCACGATAGGTTTTATCAGTTGCAAGCTTTAGAAAGACGTTTTATCTTTGCAATGGATAAAACAAACAACAAGTTTTATTTGTTAAGTAAAAAAGATTAACAACATTAAAAGTATAAGATTATGAAAAAGTATCGTTGCACAGTATGTGATTGGATTTATGACCCTGAATTAGGAGATCCCGATGGTGGTATCGCTCCCGGAACAGCATTTGAAGACATTCCCGATGATTGGAGTTGCCCTCTTTGCGGTGTAACAAAGGAAGATTTTGAGTTAGTAGAAGAATAACTCCAATAATACAATATTCAATGGTTATAAAAAATGAGGGCAACGCTCTCATTTTTTTATATTCTAACACACATATCGTTTCATTGGTGTGAGTGATAACAAATATATAATGACAGCCGAACAGAGCAACGTAGCTACAGGAGCAATAAAGATAGCCCATTGCGACTGTGAAAAATTAGGAATCACCACATATTCAAATATGGCTGTGTGACATAGATATATTCCAAACGACAACTTAGCCAATCGCGAAACTCCCTTTTCAATCCATTTAGGCAAGCTCTTCACTTGAGTTATAAGAACAAAATATATCGCCATATATGCCACTACATTTATATGCAAATCATCATACAACATATATGTAAGTCCATATTTTTCAGTAAAAAAATATAATCTGATAGGCAATGCCACAGCCAGAAGTATCAACACCGTCCATGCTATGAGTCTATATCGACGAGATTCTTCGTGTAAAGGATAACGATATAAGTAATAACCCAACAACATATAGCCTAAATACCCAACAAACGGGCTTAACATCGTGTCATGAATATCTTGAGGAAATTCCACATAATATGACGCATAGGGAATCATTGTAGATAATGCCCACAACACAAGAGCATATTCAACCCATCGTCGGGAGGTGTTTTTGAGCCACACCGACATAATTGGAGCTATAAGATAAAAACCCATAAGCACATACATAAACCATGCCGCTGTAAAAGAAGGCTTTAATGGGAGAGAATAAACCTCTTTCCATAACTCACCTAAAGTCCAATCCTCAAAATGCCATGCTAATAACAAATAAACTATCGACCATATCAAAAATGGCGGAATAATGCGATGAAAGCGTTTTATCAAGAATGCGTTACTATCACCTTTAATGGGCAACAGCACTGCTCCCGATATCATAAAGAATAACACGCTATCGCCAACAATGATTCGCATCATCGTAACATCTCCGGCATCAAGATAATATGCAATCGAGTGGTCAATAATAACAAATATCATTGCCACCACTCGCAATAAATCTATGCCGAAAATGCGTTGGTTCACTATTGTTTTTTATAATTTGCAAGCGACTCTTCAAGACTCGTAACTACCATCGCTTTTAATTCAGGAGGGTCAAGCACAGTAATGCTTGGTCCATGCGATAGAAGTTCTTGAACAAAGTCGGGAGTTATACGTAAACGATAATTAAATATAGAATATGTGTCGTGAATCATTTCTTGTTGGGATTGATGCAAAGGCAATGCTCTCAAGTATTTTGCCTGACGAGAGTCGGTTTTAATTGACACATTCTTTATTTCTCCTTGTGAAAAAATAATCCCAAAGCTATATTTTGTGTAAGATTCGGCGTCAAAATTTTCGGGTATAACAAATGTTTCTTGCAACACCACTACATCTTTCATGCGATCGAGTGCATAAGTTTTGACCTTATCTTCTTTAATATTTAGACCGGTAATATACCAACGTTGACGGAAAATCTTCAAAAAATACGGTTCGATAACAATATCGGGAGTAGCATTTGTTCGGGAATAAGGTTGATAAGTAAACTTTATTTGCTTGAATTCTTTTAGAGCATCAATTACCGTGGCAAGAAACTCGCGAGCCGAAGGCACATCTTCAATGAAAATGCGATTAGAGATATCACGAGATTCACTTAACACATTACTCATTGCAGTTGTGTTTAGCAGCCAATTAGTAACACCCTCATTGTGAGTGTCGCCTTCATCGATATAATACTCAAAAGTAGAAGGATTACATTCAATATTTACCTTAAATAAGTCCTCAATCGCCATTCGATAGTTGTAGAATGTACGCCGAGGCAAAGGCTCTCCATTAGAGAATGGGGATTTTTTCCAACGAACATTTAACTCCTCGCGAGTTATATGTCCATACCGCTTAATTGTGTCAATCAGCCAAATGTAGCGATTGAAAAGATCTTTTGACATAAAACTTGTTTGTATTAATTTTGGTTATTATAAGGAGAGATACGCATGCCTTTTTATTTTTTCATTTTCGCTTTTGAAAGCAATGCTAATCCAATCACTGTCAAAGCAGCATTTATTATCAATAATTCAAAGCTTGTAGTATAATCAAACTGTTCTTTTAATTGCCATTGTATTACCCATGATAAAGCGGGAGCCAACACACATACCACAGGCACCATCTTGTCGCGAACTTGCAGTTTAATAAACATACCAAACACAAATAATCCGAGAATAGGTCCATAAGTATATGATGCAAGAGTGTAAACAGCACTTATGGCATCTTGATTACTTGCATAATAAAACACAATGATAACTAATCCCATTAATATCGACATCATTACGTGTACCATTTTACGCACACGAGTGAGTTTAACGTCATTATATTTTTTTTGACCATCGAGAATATCAACTGTAAAAGAGGTTGTAAGAGATGTGATTGCCGAGCCTGCAGCCGAATAGGCCGCAGAAATCAAGCCTAACACAAACAATACCAATACCATCACCGGCATACCTTCACTTTGTGCCACCATTCCAAATATCTCATCGGCTTTTTCGGGCATCGGCATATTCATTGTACCCATATACATCACAAGCAATGTACCCAACACAAGGAACAATGCAATTACAAAAAATTGAATCACACTGCTCACAATCATATTTTTTTGCGACTCTTTTGAGTCTTTACAAGCGAGATTGCGTTGCATCATATCTTGGTCAAGCCCGGTAGTTGCAATCACCATAAACACTCCGGCAAGAAACTGTTTCCAAAAATATGTTCCGGCTTTAGCATCATCAAAATAGAATATTTGCGAGGTGCTATCGCCAACTACTGCGTTTACCATTTCGCCGAAAGAAAATCCGAGAGCTTGTGCAATAAAATATATACATAACACAACCGAAAGCACTAAGCAACAACTCTTCAACACATCGGTCCAAATAACCGATTTTACACCACCTTGAGCTGTATATAGCCAAATTAAAGCAATTGTAGCCACTACATTTATCACAAACGGTATTCCAAGTGGGTCAAACACGAGGATTTGCAATGTGGCACATACTACCAAGAAACGCACCGATGCTCCAAGAATTTTTGACACGAAGAATAACCATGCACCACTGCGATATGTTGCAATACCAAAACGCTCTCCAAGGTATCCATAAATCGACACTAAATTGCGTTTATAAAACATTGGAATCAGCACAAACGCAATAAGAAAATATCCAACGATAAATCCTAAACACATTTGCAAATAAGAATAGCCTTTTGCTACAACCATACCGGGTACAGAAATAAATGTTACCCCCGAAATTGCAGCTCCTATAGTCGCAATCGACACTAATACCCAAGGATTCTTTCTATTGCCCGAAAAGAATGTGGCATTATCTGACTTGCGTGAAGCGAAATAAGAAATCAACAATAACAATGCGAAATAAGCGATTATCGTTAAAATTACTATCCAATGGTTTTGCATGACAAATGTTTGGTTTTTGTAGTTTTATTTTAATTGTTAATATTATTCGGCATAAAGCAGATAGGGCTTACGTTGAGCCTTAAATGTTTCAACATCATTGCTCCACGTTGCTTTTATTTCGTCGGCATTCTTGCCTTCGGCAATCATTTTACGCACTTTATCATTACCTATAAGCTTTTCAAAAAACTCTTTAGCTCCGACATATTTATACCCATTATCGAAAAAGTCATCGACAGGCACATTCATTTTTTGATAGGCATCAATGAGATATTCAAGCGTTAAACCCTTTGCAATGATTTTCTCATCATCAAGGTTGCGAAGATCACGACCATAACATTTTTTATCGAGCAACGGTGGATTCTTTGCTCCCTCTACACTGCGAGGAGTAAACTCAAAATCACAATTTTTCATATCGGGGTGTCCATAAATTTCAAACGGAGCATCGGTTCCACGCCCAAGACTTACTGATGTCCCTTCAAAATAACATATCGAGGGGTAAAGATATATCGATTTCATTGTACGAAGATTGGGTGATGGTGCTATTGGCAACACATAGCGAGTTTGATGTGTATAGTTTTCACATTCCACCACAGTCAAAGGCACTTTGGCTCCGTCGTTGAGCCAACCTTCGCCATTACTCATTAAAGCAATCTCGCCCATTGTCAATCCATGCACAACCGGTATAGGCAATTTGCCAACCCCCGATTTATATTTCATATCGAGGATAGGACCATCAACATACATTCCGTTAGGATTGGGACGGTCGAGCACCATAAATGCTTTCCCGTTTGCTACTGCCGCATTCATCAAATCTATCATTGTGCAGTAGTAGGTATAGAATCGCAACCCCACATCTTGAATGTCGGTAACAATGATATCGATTTTATCTATTGCCTCTTTTGACAATGCCTTTTTCTTGTTGCTACCATAAAGCGATTCGATGCAAATACCTGTCTTTGTATCCACCGAACTATTTACCGATTCTCCGGCATCGGCTGTGCCACGGAATCCATGTTCGGGCGAAAAAATAGTTACTACATCAAGACCATTTTCGAGCATAATATCAAGAGTGTGGCGACCATTGACCACACCGGTGTGATTAGAAAAAAGCCCGATTTTTTTCCCTTTCAACAAAGGCACATATTGGTCAATTCGAGCGGCACCAACTACCACTTCTTGTGCCGAAACAACAATGTTTGAAAACACTAACACTAAAAGTGTTATAATCATTATTTTACGATTCATAATTAGCCAATCAAAATATTTTGTAAAGATACAAACAAAATAAATATGCAATTATGTGTTTTTGCATTTGTGAGTCTTAATTTTTCTTAAATAGCTCAACTTTATCATTTACTATTAGCTTTTTGAATGAATATTTAGCTATCATTTGCTACTTAACTAAATAATCACTAATTTTGCACTTGCAATTAAGGGGTATTAGCTCATCTGGCTAGAGCGCGACACTGGCAGTGTCGAGGTGAGCGGTTCGAGTCCGCTATACTCCACAAAAAATAAGGTTGTTAATATTTGGATTTCAAATAACTAACAACCTTATTTTTTGTCATCTTTCTTATTCTGCACCATCTGACATATTGCCTGTTCCCTCATAGGGAGTTGTGCTTTCAAGTGCCTCAATTGGCATTTCCATTCCAAATGTATCAACATCTTCAGTCACTACAGTTTCTTTAGTTTCACTTGAGCCACATGATGCCATGGCTAACACCATTGCGATTAAAAAATATTTTTTCATGAGTTATATCGTTTTAATTGTTTTATGATATGCAAATATAATTATTAAAATCCATTAATTCAAGCACACGCATCAATGAGCTTCAAGCCAATTTTTACCCACGCCGGCTGCAACAGTCAATGCCACACGTCCATGATAAGCATTTTCCATGTCGCGTTTCACAATTTCTTCCACTCGTTGAAGTTCTTCGGGAACAACATTAAACACCAATTCATCGTGCACCTGCATTATCATTTTTGACTGCAAGCCCTCTTTTGCAAAGTCGCGAGCTATATTAATCATTGCCACTTTGATAATGTCGGCAGCCGACCCTTGAACCGGGGCATTAATTGCGTTTCGCTCGGCATAACCACGCACCACAGCATTGCGTGAATTAATATCGGGAAGATAACGACGACGCCCTTTTATTGTTGACACATATCCCTCCTTACGCACATGCTCTAAAGTGTCGTCCATATATTGTCGCATTTGCGGATAGGTCTCATAATATCCATCGATTAGCCGTTTGGCATCGGTGCGTGGAATAGCCAATCGTTCCGACAATCCAAATGCAGAGATACCATATATGATACCAAAATTGGCAGTCTTGGCATAGCGACGTTGCTCATCTGTTACTTCTTCGATAGGCATTCGATAAACTTTAGCAGCAGTAGCTCTATGAATATCTGCTCCCGAATTAAAAGCCTCAATCATATTTTCATCGCCACTCATGTCGGCAATTATTCGTAATTCGATTTGAGAATAGTCGGCAGAGAAGAATAAACACCCTTCGTCGGCAACAAACGCTCGACGTATTTCGCGACCATCATCGGTGCGAACCGGAATGTTTTGCAAATTTGGGTTAGCCGACGATATACGCCCGGTAGCTGTAACCGTTTGATTATACGATGTGTGAATTTTACCGGTTGCAGGATTTATCAATTCAGGCAAAGCATTAATGTAGGTACTCAATAATTTACGCAACCCCCTAATTTGTAATATTTTAGCTACAATAGGGTGAGATTTGCGATATTTTTCCAACACATCTTCAGCTGTAGAATATGCACCCCCTTTAGTGCGTTTTGCTTTAGGGTCGATTTTTAATCGTTCAAACAACACTTCGCCCACTTGCATTGGCGAGGCTATGTTAAATTCTCCTCCTCCCAATTCATATACTTCTTGTTCAATGCTTCGCATGCGATTTGTGAGATTTTTCGACATCATAGCCAATTCATCTATATCGATTCTCACTCCGGCAATTTCCATATCGCCAAGCACCTTAACAAATGGCATTTCAATATCTTCCATCAACAAGGTTAGCCTCTCATCTTGAAGCATAGGGCGGAATTTCTCGCTTAATCGCAACGTTATATCGGCAATCTCACACATCGCTTTTTGCACTACCGAATGGTCTATTTCTTGCCCCGATTTGCGTTGAAGCAGATCTTCAACTCCATTGCTCATCATGCAACCGAGGTAAGTAAATGCCAACGATGGCAAAGAGTGTTTCATCTCAGATTGCAATAAATAGTGAGCCACAGATGTATCGTAATAATTAGATGTTAATTCTATACCCTCATTATGCAATATAATATAGTCGCGTTTAACATCGTGGCTAATATATTGTGTTGATTTTGAGCAGAACAACAATCTCAACACAACTTTCATTTGCTCACGTGCATCGCCATCATTCGGGAGATTGATATATGTAGCTTTCTCCTTTTCAACCGACAACGCCACACCTTTCCAGTGAGCAGTCATAGCATCGGCTCCGGTGGCATAAATAGCCACACTCACTTGCTTATGATTCAACGCACCGGCAACTGCTTCCGATACTTCTTTGAGCGTGTTTGCCACTTTATAGTCAGACGAATCACTGACACACATCTCAGGCTCGGGAGTATCAAACAGCGAAGGTGCATCAAATAATGACGCTTGGGATTGCATAGGCGACATTTTAGCAACCGACTCGATTGATGGTGTTACTCCTAATTTTGCAAGGAATGACTTAAATTCAAGTTCGGTATAAATTTCGGCAAGACGATTAGTATCGGCATCTTTTCTCGATAAATCTTCAATGTTTATATCAATCGGCACATCGGTTTTTATCGTAACCAAGAACTTTGAAAATTTTATTTTCTCTATATTTTCTGATACTTTCTTTTGAATAGCCCCTTTGAGAGAATCGACATTTTCAATAAGATTTTCAACCGACCCCCACTCATTTATGAGTTTTACGGCAGTTTTTTCTCCTACACCCGGACAGCCGGGAATATTATCGCTCACATCGCCCTCAAGAGCAAGCAAATCAATCACTTGCGAGGGAGAAGTAATGCCATATTTTTCACACACTTCTTTCACGCCACGCACCTCAAATCCTGCACCTTTCAAAGCCGGACGATACATCAACACCTTGTCGGTTACCAATTGTCCATAATCTTTGTCGGGGGTCATCATTAGGGTTAAAAATCCCTCACTTTCAGCCTTACGCGAGAGTGTACCTATAACATCGTCGGCTTCATATCCGGGGACTTCTATAATAGTAATATTATTGGCTGTAAGAATATCTTTGATGTATGGTATTGAATGAGTTATATCTTCGGGTTGAGCATCGCGCTGTGCCTTATATTCGGGATATGCTTCATGACGAAAAGTGCCACCTTTAGGATCAAAGCACACAGCTACATGCGTTGGATTCTCCTTTCGCAACACATCTTCAAGAGTGTTACAGAACCCAAATATCGCCGAGGTATTTAATCCTTTCGACGTGAATCGAGGAGCACGTATCAACGCATAATATGCTCTATATATCAGTGCGTAGGCATCTATAAGCAGTAGTTTTTTGTCATTCATCGTAATCTGTAAATAAATCCATCATTAAAATATTTGATAAAATTAAGCATAAAACACCAACTCACCCAAAAAAATCAAAAAAAACGCCATTTTTTTATTATACCACTCGTTTTTATGGAATTTTACCACGTTATATTTATTAAGTTTTACTAATTTTGTGCGAAATTTCAATTTTGATGTCAACTTTTCAATCAATACAACAATCAATAGGCAAAGAGTTGGAAATGCTAAACAATCGCATTGCCACCACCTTGGCATCGCCTAACGTGATGATGAACCAAGTGATTGAAGGGTATCTCAAATCAAAAGGGAAACAAATTCGTCCGATAATTGTCATTCTCAGTGCCAAGCTCCTTGGCGAAGTGAACGACAACGTTATCTCAGCGGCAACATCGGTAGAGCTACTCCACAATGCCACTCTCATTCACGATGACGTGGTTGATGACACAAAGTTGCGTAGAGGACAAGCTACCATCAATAACATTTGGGACAACCACATCGCTGTGCTTGTGGGCGACTTTTTCCTATCATCGGCACTTTTTCAAGCTATCGAAACAGGAAATATTGAAATCATAAAGTCAATCACAAATCTTGGGAAACAGCTTTCGACAGGTGAAATAGACCAAATTTACAATGCTCGCTATCACACTCTCAGCGAAGATGCCTATTTCACTACAATCTATCGCAAAACAGCATCGTTATTTGTGTCGTGTGTAGAAGTTGGAGCATACGCTGTTGGTGCTAATCAATGCAACATTGAGAAGCTATCGCAGGTGGCACGTTTGCTCGGACTTTGTTTTCAAATCAAAGACGACATTTTTGATTATTTCAATGACGAAAAAATTGGCAAGCCCACCGGCAACGACCTTCGTGAAGGGAAAATAACACTACCCTTACTCCATGTATTGCTCAACGAGTCGTTACCTCAACACGATGAAATGCTCGCATTATCAAAAAAAGAAATACTTAATACCGAAGAAATAAACACACTCATCGAATATGCCAAATGTCATGGAGGTATTGAATATGCCTACGACACCATGCAACGTCTTCGCGACGAGGCTGTAGAAATTATCTCTCAGTTCCCTGCATCGAAACCTCGCGAACACTTCATTGCAATTATCGACTACATAATCTCACGCGACAAGTAACAAGTAATTCAGTAGTTATCAACCATTAGTCTTGAAAATATTGAAGCATTCAATATGCTTTATTGTATCTATCACATTTAACCAATGGATATACTACGATGACTATTAAAAGAATATTAAGAGTTAGGGGTGTGCCAAAACCATTAGCACACCCCTAATTTATAATCATTCTGCGAGCGAAAGCATTTAATTATTATACAGATGTAAGGTCGAAATATTATTTTTTATGTCATTTTGCAAGAAAAATTTGCAATATTCAAGAAATTTGTATTATCTTTGTAGCCTAAACATGAAAATATAGCATAATTATGGCTCTAATCATACCAAAGAAATATAAACGCAAGCTACTTCCCGAAACCACCGAGGTGGCAATTAAGGACATCAAAGTGGCGTTTCAAGAAAAGCTGGCAACGGCATTGAATCTACGTCGCGTAACAGCACCATTATTTGTGTTATCGGGCACCGGCCTTAACGATGACCTCAACGGCATCGAAAAAGCCGTTACGTTTAATATTCAGTGTATGAATAACAGCCCTGCCGAAGTGGTACACTCACTTGCAAAATGGAAACGCACCAAACTCGGCTTTTACGACATTGCACCGGGATATGGACTATATACCGACATGAATGCTATTCGTGCATGCGAAGAACTTGATAATCTACACTCTCTTTATGTAGATCAATGGGATTGGGAACAAACTATCACTCCCGAAGAACGCAATCTTGACTATCTTAAAGAAACAGTAGTGAAAATTTATAATGCTGTTCGCGAAACCGAGCAGATGATTTATCGCAGTTTCCCTCACATCACACCCGTTCTTCCCGATGAGATAAAATTTATCCACTCTGAAGAGTTGTTGCAGGAATATCCCAATCTTGATTCAAAAGGTCGTGAAGCTGCTGCCGCAAAAAAATATGGTGCTATATTTATTATAGGTATAGGAGGTAAACTTTCAAATGGCGAACCTCACGACGGACGAGCTCCCGACTATGACGATTGGATTACTCCAAACTCAGATGGATTTACCGGGCTGAATGGCGATATGATTTTTTGGAATCCAATACTCGAATGTCCGTTTGAGTTATCATCAATGGGTATTCGCGTAGAACCCGAATCGCTTCGTCAACAACTAAAAGAACGCAATTGTGAAGACCGTTCTAAATATCGCTTTCACCAAATGCTATTAAATGGCGAACTACCTTCTTCAATAGGTGGAGGCATCGGACAAAGCCGCCTATGTATGTTCCTCTTGCAAAAAGCCCATGTGGGCGAGGTGCAAGCAAGCATTTGGCCCGAAGAACAAATTGCACAATGCCATGCTGCCGGGATTGAGCTAATTTAGAAAATCTATATACCCCCTTAGAAGCTACAATCTATTATAAACATATCTACCCCCAATACTGTTAAGGGCAAACAAATTACCTTAACAGTATTTTTTTGTAATTATAATATTGGTGTCCGATAAAACATTTTCAAGGGCAAATGCGTGCGAAGCACGGGAGAGCGTAGCGTCTATAATAACCTAGGGTTGAGCAAAGCGATACCCCCGGAAAGGAAATAATCAATCCTCCTCACCAAGTCGTCCGAAGGACGGGAATGGAGTAAATGTCGTGATTTATGCTATATTATCGTTTCGCGTCAGACGCATATGTGTAGATTGTAATAACCGGAGGTTTCGGTCTTTGACCTCAACCACGCGGTTATTATAGACGCTTCGCTTTCATGTGCTTCGCACTACTTCAATCATTTAATCATATATAGGGGGCTTTAAATCGCAAAAAGAATCTCAACCGCATAAATTCAGCAATTGAACCCTCTTTTTGATGCACTACCGACGTTTCCCGGACAGCAATATAATTATATACTAATTGGCACAATTTTTTTGGTGTTTTTTTGAAAATCTCGAAAAAACTTTTGCAAAATAAATAATTATTAATACCTTTGCACTATAATGGGTAATAGCCCGTCATTGAAATCTAACATTTACAGTTTTATTCCTTTTAACTTTTTATTTAAGCTATGAGCAATCAACTTCTTTTCAAAAAATCATTTTGGCGACACAGTCTCCCTTAAGGAAATTTCGACAAATTCCCCAAAGTAATTTATCGAAGTTCTCCCGATTTTTGATTTCGTTGAAGTTGATGTAGTTTCCACACTATTCTTTTCAATAAATTAAATTGAGGCTTAACTGCCATCGGTGTGTTCTAACACACCGCATGACATGCTATCGCCATGCACGAACATTGACATTTTGGAAACATCGCTCGTCATCGAGGGTGCAACGCTTGTTGTGTTTGCGTTGGATATTTGTGCAATTGCATTAGAAATATCCAACGTTGTTCCCACTATCCTATCCATGGAACATCTTCTACGCATCGTCGCAAAACCGACACTTGGAATTGCTCCATTATCTCAACTAAACTTTTTTCGGGAATAAATCCCATAACTTAAAACTGTAAACAATTATGAAAAAAACTACTACTCTCAATCTATCTAATCTACAAATTTGCCCCACTGATTCAGTTCTCAATCAAGAAACAGAGTTCTCAATCAAACGCACTGCACGACGCTACACCTTTCTTATTGACACAAGCACTACACACATGAATATAAAGTTGACTTTTAACAAAGAAAACTCAACCGGCAAAGAGGAAAAAAGCGGACTCAGACAAAGAATCTCAGTTATGCTTTACGATGCCACAAAATACGAAGTGATTAGCGAAACAAGCTTCTATGCATATCTCCCAAAAGGAATTGAACAAAAAATATACACAAAAAGCCTCGATTTCAAATACTTTGAAATAAACACTCTTAACGACTTTATAATAATTGTTATTAACGAATCGGAGAATAGACAAATAGGCAGTTACGAATTTTGCCCGATTGACACAAATGATATTTACAGCGGATTCTCAAAAAGCATAACAATAACTGAAGCTCGTTGCATTTCAAATATCGATTACGATTCATCAAATTTCATATCGTTCAATCCCAAAGTCAATCCGGTCTGTCTTATCGGTTTTTGGGGACGCACAAAGCTTGATGCAACAGAGACATTATTAAAAGAATTTGAGTTAAAAATCCACCACCCCGATGGTCGGATTGAGAGCTACATAAAAGCTCCCAGCTTTTACCCTGATTTCTACGAAGATTCTCCCGACGCCCCAAACATGGTGAGAGTTCGCGAATATTTATATCTTCGCGAAGAAGGTACTTATTATGCCGAACTATTACTTATGGGCAAACCTATTTCGGGCTTTCTTTTTAGAGGCACCGAAGACAATGACTACGAAGGTGACTGGAAAGACTACAACGACAACTTAGATCCCATCAGCCATTACTCCCACGAAATTGGAGAGAAATTGTTTTTTCGTGCTATTGACAGCGTGCATTTCTACGACAGAATTAGCAACAACGAAGATAGCCAAAAAGAACTTGACATCGAATGGGACGATGAGGCATTCGACAAATGCCTTGACGACTTCATTAATTCCGCGATAGACGAAACCCAAAACAAAAACTCTCAAAAAGACGAAGAGGAGGAGAGCAAAGAAGAGAACAACGATGAAGAAGACGATGAGTTTGAGCAACTATGCAACGACTTTAGCAAATCGCTTCATGATGCAGTCAATAATATGTCAGAGAACGAAACTGACGATGAATATTGCTATTATGACGAAGAACTAAATTACGACGAAAACGAATGTGATCAAGATTCGCACGACGGTTCTGACTGTGAAAATAGTTGGGATATGCTCGATAATCTCACCGGACTTCAATCAGTAAAAGACAAACTTTACACCTATAAAAGACTTGTTAATTTCACCAAGCTTCGCAACGAGAAAAACCTTTCTACTACCAACATTTCTCTCCACTCCATATTTTTAGGTTCTCCCGGTACCGGCAAAACAACCGTAGCTAAAGCATTAGGCAAAATGCTTTTTGAGGCTGGTATCCTATCCAAAGGGCATGTCGTGATTAAAGAACGTGCAAACCTAATTGGCAAATATTATGGTTGCGAGGAGGAAAACACATTAAAAGCCATTGAGGAAGCACAAGGCGGCATACTGTTTATCGATGAGGCATATCAACTCGTTTCGGAACACGACCCACGCGACCCCGGACGCTTTGTAATCGAAACTCTCATCACAAAACTTTCCGACGAATCCAACCGAGATTGGATGCTAATTCTCGCCGGATACCCCGATGAGATGATGCGACTTTATAATATTAATCCCGGATTGGCATCACGCATTCCTCAGTCAAACATTTTCACGTTTGATGATTTTACAGAAAATGAGTTAATGGAAATTGCCGAAAACTATTTGTCAAGAAATCAGTACGTTCTTTCTGACGAAGCTCGTGAAACACTTTTCAACAAATTAAAAGCCGACTACTCATCACGCGACAAATCATTTGGCAATGCCCGACATGTCATGAATCTCATTCAACTCGAAATTCTCCCACGAATTGCAACAAGAATCTCAGAGAATCCCAATCCGTCAATCTATGACCTAACTACAATATTGGCAGTGGATATACCCGAACCAATAAAAAGCACTGCCACTCCCCATCGTAGAATAGGATTTTGCTAACAATCAAAAGGAGGGGGGACGACATTTTAATTTGATATTCCGCCCTCCTTTATTACAATTATAAATGCAATTCGAGAAGCATACATAACAATTCTTTCAACGGAGAATTCGACACAACAAACCAACAAGTAAATAATCACATAAAATCGCTAAAAATGAAAAAAACACCATTTTTCGCAGAAAAACACAAGAAAAATCAAAAAAATCGCATTTTTTTTGCAAAATATTTGCACAGAATAAAAACTCGCATTATCTTTGCACTCGCAAAACGGCAATAACCGCAAGCAACTCAACAAATCTGGTGTGGTAGTTCAGCTGGTTAGAATACCTGCCTGTCACGCAGGGGGTCGCGGGTTCGAGTCCCGTCCATACCGCAGAGGAGAGAGGAGAATGAGTAATCGCAAATCTTTTTAGATTTCTTTACTCATTCTTTTTTTATGCCTTTTTATTAAATATTCTCACCGACCAACACCCTAACATGGGTAAAAAATGTCCTACTTATTGGGTATATTAAATTTTTAATATATCTTTGCATATTAATTAGAACAATACTATACCCTAATGAGAGTAAAAATTCATCACGAAGGTACAAATATAATCATCGTTTTGCTAATAGTGTTATTGGCAATAAACGTTCCTTTATGGCTATATACAACTCCATTGGCACTACCTATTACTATCACAGCAATATCGGCAGTATTATGGTTATTGGTGGTAAACTTTTTTCGCTCACCACGACGCAACTTCACCGGCAAACGTGAAAATGTGGTGGTAGCAAGTGCCGACGGAAAAGTTGTAGCCCTTGAACGCACCTTTGAAGACGAATATCTTCATCGCGAAGTAATACAACTTTCGGTCTTTATGAGTGTTTTTAACGTTCATGCCAATTGGTTTCCCGTCGATGGCGAAGTAATATATTCAACACATCACCCCGGACGTTTCATGGCAGCTTGGCTTCCTAAATCAAGCACCGAAAATGAGCGTTCAACAGTTGTTATTCGCACAAATAGCGGACAGGAAATTCTTATGCGTCAGGTGGCAGGGGCAATGGCACGACGCATCGTAACATACGCCCAGCCAGGAGTAGAAGCATCAATCGAAGATCACATGGGATTTATAAAATTTGGTTCTCGTGTTGACTTATATCTCCCTATAAACACCGAAATTAATGTAAAAATAGGCGATAAAACAATCGGTGGCATCACCGAAGTAGCACGCCTCAAGCCTCAAGAAAATGTTTAAGAAAATAAAAGCCAATATACCTAATACCATCACTTGCCTCAACCTTCTTTCGGGCTGTGTTGCTTGTATCTTTGCATTCCATTCACAAGATACTATCTGTTCTTTCAAAGGTTATGAAATAGTATATATCCTAATAGGTGCTGCTGCTATCTTTGACTTTCTTGATGGGGCTGCAGCTCGCTTACTAAATGCGACCACCAATATAGGCAAAGAGTTAGATTCACTCTCCGACCTCATAAGCTTTGGTGTGGCTCCGGCAATGCTTATGTATAACACTATGCATCATTTCAATGGTGGCAAAGCAACTGCTTTTGTCGCCTTGGCAATTGCAATTTTTGGTGCTATTCGTCTTGCTCGTTTCAATGTTGATGATAGACAAACCGACACTTTCATAGGTCTTCCTATCCCTGCCAATGCAATATTTTGGATTGGATCAAACGCATTGATTTATAAATACGGCTATCCCGGAGATGCATCAGTTATTGCCTCTTTGGTACTTATGTCATTATTTATGGTAGCACCCATCAAAATGTATTCTCTCAAGTTTCACAATTTTGCAATTCGCGAGAACTACAAACGCTATCTGATAATCCTTTCGGCCTTTTTATTTGTTATCTTCTTTGGAGTTTCAGGGTTAGCCTACGAAATTTTCCTTTACATATTGCTTTCGGTGTTTTCTCGCAAAAACATTTGATTGGCAACAAAATATCTATATATCTATAAATTAATCTACTATTTTGAAAAATGAGTTTTTTAGGCTTTCTACTAATCTTATTTTTGATATTTGTTGGAATCCCTCTTTTTAAGGTAGGGTGGAAGATTTATCGCATGCAAAAGGACGCAAAAAAGGCCTTTTCGCAATTCAACCAACAGCAACAAAGTCGTGCCGAAGAATTCGAATCACAACAACGACGTCAGCAACAGCGTCAACGTCGTAAATCAATGGGCGAATATGTTGAATTTGAAGATATAAACTTCGCCAAACAAGAGCCATCAAACACTCAAAAAACATCATCAAAGAAATCATACATCAAAGATGAACCCCTCATCTCCGATGCCGAGTGGGAAGACATCAAATAATTCATCTTCACATCTTTATAAAACTTGTGTCTCACTCCTACGGCTTAGTTGTTGCCAAGCTGCCTCGCAATATAAATAACAAACTAAACTTAAGATAACAACCAATGGCACAATATTACACATATCAACTTTTTGATTTCCTTCATCGCGTAGCAGCCAATAACAATCGTGAATGGTTTCATGCCCACAAAAGCGAGTACGACGAATTACGTGCCTTGTGGATGGAAGACCTCGATAGATTGATTTCTTTAATGACCGCATGGGAGCCTCAGCTCGCCTCTCAGTCGGCCAAATCCTGTGCCTATCGTTTCTATCGCGACACTCGTTTTTCGCTAGATAAATCCCCATACAAAACGTTCTTCTCGGCTGCCATAAGTCCCTGGGGACGCAAGTTGCCTCGTGCCGGATTCTATCTCCACATGGGCATCGACGAAGAAAACCTTTGGGGCGGGTCGGGACTATATGGTGGTTTATGGTGTCCCGACACATCTACACTTCGCAAGCTACGCCACGCAATAGTTGATAACATCGAAGAATTTGAGGAAATAATCAACAATCCGGAGTTCCTCAAATATTACCCTTCATGGATAGGCGACAGCCTCAAAAATGTGCCAAAAGAGTGGAATAAAGAGCACCCACAAGCCGAATTACTCAAACTCAAAGAATATGGTCGCCTCAACTCATGCAAAGAAGCATTCTTTCGCAACCCCGCTTGGGTAGAAATCGCAGCCCATCGATTCTCTCTTCTCAAACCCCTCGTTGATTTCATAAACTACTCCCTCGACGAAGAGGAGCCCTTCACTCTGAAGAATATATAAAGCAAGGATTAGTTTAATCTTTTGTAATTCACTTTATTTGTGCTACATTTGCACAATGAAACACATCTTCGCCGTCATATTATCGATTCTCTTGCTTACTGCTTGTGGTGAAAGGGAGAGTGTGCAGTTTGGGAAATTACAATTTATTGACTCTCTCGCCGAATCACAGCCCGATAGTGCTGTAACCATGATTAAAGCTATCAATCGCGACACTCTTTTAGGTAACGACAACAAGTATTATTTCGACCTATTAGAAATTCGCACCAACGACAAAGCATACATCGCACATACATCTGACTCGGCAATATTATCGGTCATAAACTATTTTGAAAATCACGATTTTAATAATCTCCTTCCTGTGGCTTACTATTATGGCGGTCGTGTGTATTCCGACATTGGCGATGCTCCACAAGCTCTCGAATATTTCCAAAAAGCTTTAGATTGTAAAAATATCAATATTCACACTAAAGCTGTTGCTTATAGCCAAATGGCACGAATATATAACGAACAAAAAGTTTTTGATTTAGCTATTCCCGCTTATAAAAAAGCGATGGAGCTAAATAAGGAAAATAACAACTATATCAACTTACTATATAACAAACATAGTCTTGGTGAGATACTTTTCGCACA
The DNA here is from genome assembly GCA_904502025.1 of uncultured Muribaculaceae bacterium. Classification (GTDB taxonomy): domain Bacteria; phylum Bacteroidota; class Bacteroidia; order Bacteroidales; family Muribaculaceae; genus RGIG4079. The sequence goes on along the minus strand of CAJGDJ010000001.1, from coordinate 30,681 downwards.
AAATCAAAATGATAGTGCATTAATTATTTTTAATGATGTTATAAATCTATCCAAAGAAATCAGATATACCAAACTAATCGCTTCCACTAAACTCTCACTTGCCGAATTATATCTTTTTAATAATGAATACAAAAAAGCATCTAATTTATTAAATTCCATTAGAAATTATATTTCTCAAGAAGACTCCATTTCAATTATTAACACATATGCACACCTATATTATCGTCTTAACGATATTGATTCAACAATCTATTATTGCAGCAAATTAGTTAAATCTCAATCTCTTAATGCTCAATTAAACGGATATAATATTTTAGCAAATTTACACATACAAAATAATCGAACAAAAGATGCTTATGACGCGATTATTATGTCAACTCGATTATCTGATAGCATACGCAAATTAAACACTCCTTACGAAATACGTCAACTATCCTCAATATATAATTATCAAATTCGTGAACGAGAAAATAACAAACTAAAACAAAAAGCACAAGAAAATGAAATTAAGATTATTTCTTTGATTAGCACTATTGTTATGGTTATTATCATTGCTCTTTTTGTAATTTATATTACACGAAAAAGAAAACGCATTATTAAATTAAAGCTCCAAAATATTGAGCTATTGCTTAAACAAAGTAATGAATTCAGCGAAAACACCATTGCTCATAACAATAAAAAAATAGCTCATTTAGAATCACAAATTAGTTCAATAAATAGCGAAAACCAATCTCTTATCCAAGAATTGGAAAATCAAAAAAAATTATTGGCACTCAGCATTGAAAATGCTATTATTTATAAAAAACAAAAAGACAACGCTATTTTTACTTTTAACAATGACTCTTTTATAAAAGAAATACATAATCGGATACATAACTATCCTGTCAATAAAAACATCCTTTCTGAAAAAGAATGGACTATTCTTTGCGAAAAGATTAGCATTTTATTCCCATCTTTTGTCAATACTCTGCAAAATCTTCCTTTTAAAATAAGTAGTTACGAATTTAGAGTTTCAATTCTAATTAAAACAAATTTTTCACCTAAAGAGATTGCTCGTTTGACCAATCACACTGATGCTTCTGTATCAATGACACGTGCTCGACTTCACAAAAAGTTAACTGGCTCAAATAGCCATTCAATTGATTGGGATAAATTCATCCACAGCATCTAACCACGCAACACACTAAATATTACACACTTACCTCCTATTCGTTTTTATACTGGCAAAAATTTTAAGTATTTGTTAAGTCTCTTTTGATGATTTTACCTTGTTTTCTTTATTAATTTGTTATTATTATTTATCTATTTTAATCAACAAATTTATGAAGAAACTATTTTTACTATTATTTCTAATGTGTGGAGTTCTTTTCTCTTCGGCAGAAGAGAAAAAAGAGATTCCAATAATAAAAAAAACAGAACCTATCGTTGGGCCTCGCACTCCCAATTTTGGTTGCGACATTATGGCTTATTACCAAGATGGTGCAATCTATCTCCAATTCGCCTATGACATGGGGGAAGTAGAAATCTCTGTTACTAACGAAACTACCGGTGAAGTGTGGCAACAAACCGAAGATACAGCGTTCGGCTCTATGTCAATCACTACATCAACCTCTGCAGGCGACTATTATATAACAATAGTTACCGACGATGCCTCTTGCTACTCCGGCAGCTTCTCAATCTAATTGATAATTGAACAACCCAATTATCCTATGTTATCATAAGCTCGTGGTACTCGGCTCGATGAGAGCCGGGTGCCTTTTACCAATCATATTAATCAAATATTTAATTATTATGAAACGTTTTTATTTATCAAGTATCTTTTGTATCTGTTGCCTCTCCATCTGGGCTGGAAACATTTTAGATCTCTCATCTGGTTTGTTTTGCGATAGTATTTCAACTAAGCCAAAGTGCATAAAAAGTGATTTTGGAGATAGCATTATTATTTCATACGAATTTCAATCAGCAAAAATCATTGAAGACTACATTTTCCCAGGCTGTGTACAATGGAAATATGAAGATTGGGGGATCAATCATATACAAGGAGAAGCATCATTCCCTATTAAAATTGATACCTACACAACTACTCAAAATTGTAACATATCAGTATTGTTAATTGAATCAGAATTTATTGATTTTAATTATGAATTAGCTCCGGCTCGCCAACCATTAGTTGATAATAGTGCTAATTTATTTAATTCCGAAAACATCATGCCAATTCAAGCATATTCAGGCTTTAGTCCTAATGAAATAGTCGAGATTGAAGATATACAAACTCACAAAGACAAGTCTATTTATTGGGTAAAGATTTCACCAGTTCAATATGACTACAACAATAAAATAGTAAGAGCATACACAAAAATAAAGTACAAAGTAACATATACATCCGAACCTCAGTCAAGACTATCTGGAATTGAAATTAAACCATATCCCGCACTTCAAGACACTATTACACAAGATTATATTATTATTTCAACCAATAAATATGCTTCTGCCGCAAGGAATCTTGCAAAATGGAAAAGGAACTTAGGGTTTAATGCAACAGTTGCCTTAAATGATAATTGGACTCCGACAAGTATAAAGTCTAAAATACGAGAAGTATATGATCAACATTCTGACAATTGTTACGCTCTCATTATTGGAGACCATGATGACGTTCCAAGTAATATATCAACCCTAAAACCTACTAATGATTTAGAAAACTTTCATCTTACAGATTTATATTATGGTTGCTTTAATGGTGGAGATGATTATTTTCCAGAGATTGCAATTGGTCGATTACCTGTTTCTACATTAAACGAAGCCAATATTGTAGTAGATAAAATTATTAATTACGAAAAGAATCCTCCATTAAATGCATCTTTCTATAGCACTGGTGTAAATTGCTCTTTTTTTCAGGATGAAAATTATGACACATTTGAGGACAGACTATTTATAGAGACCTCAGAATCAATCCACAATTTACTAATTTCAAAAGGTAAAACAGTCGAAAGAATATATAATACATTTTCTGATATTACCCCAAGATACTATGCCAATGGGATTTCACTTCCCTCTGGATTATTAAAACCCACTTTTAACTGGGATGGAGATCATGCCGACATTATAAATTCAATTAACAATGGCAGATTTTATGTTCTTCATAGAGGTCATGGTAATAATACATCTTGGGATAAGCCTAATTTTAACATATTCAACATTAATAATCTCTCAAATGGAAATCTTTTGCCTATTGTATTTAGTATAAATTGTTTAACCGGTAATTTTTATGATGATTGTTTTGCTGAAACTTTCCTAAGAAAAGCAAATGGTGGTTGTGTAGGTATATTTGCATCATCAGCAACCAGTTTTTCCCCATATAACGATTATTTCACGTCTGCTATATTTGGAAATATTTGGCCGGGTACTGAAAACGTGACTTCGGAATATCGTTTAGGCCATATCCTAAATAATAGTCAATATAGAGTTGCTATTAATCACGACACCTATGCCAACATTCGCAAATATCAATGTGAAATCTTTCATTGTTTTGGAGACCCAAGTATGATGATTCGCACTGAAGCACCATCAACAATCTCAAATATATTTGTTACTCGTAATGCTGAAATTGAAGGAGCTGTAAGAGTTTCTATTTCCGGGACCTCTAATGAAAAACAATATATAGCTTTTCACGATACACGATTAGGCAAAACTTTATTAGTAAAAGGCACTTCGGCTCTCTATCGTACTACATCACCAGAGTATGTTACTATTTGTGTATATAACCATAATAAAGTCCCATACATAAATTTAGGAATAGAACCAGAAATATTCCAACCATTAAGCATTTCGGAACAAAATAATATGATTACAAATATCAGTCCTAATCCCACTAATGGACCGGCTACATTCGAATATATTCTTTCAGATAATGCGACATCGGCAACCATAATGATATGCGACCTATATGGAAATATTAAATCTTCAATATTATGCACTCAAGAAGATAATTATATTTCAACCGACTTATCTCATCTCAACAATGGAATATATGTAGCAACTCTTGTTGTTGATGGTATAACCTATGATTCAAAACGAATAATCATTCAATAAAATTTTACTTATTTATTAACCAAGAGGATATGCATCACTGCATATCCTCTATAATCACATTAACTAATATGAAAAAAATATTTTTTGGAAAAGCATTAATAATCTCTTTCATTTGTGCCACAACTGTTTCATGCTCGGATAATGATGATCTTAATAACAATGTAGGAAATCTGCTTCCTGCCAACAAAGATTCTGTCTGCATTTTTTCCGAGATAAATAACAGCGAATTGATTTTTGTTGAAAAAGGAACTTTTTTTATGGGTGCTCAAGCCGAAGATCCCAATTCTCCAAACTTCGATTCGCAAGCATGTTCTGACGAATCATCAGTTCATCAAGTTTCTGTGTCATCATTTTATATTATGAAAAACGAAGTAACTCAAGCTTTATGGAAATATGTTATGACAAACATCTCGTCCGACTCAATTAAGGATTCAGAGTACCTATACCCTGTTACTGATGTGAGTTATACAGATGTTGTTAATAAATTTATTCCTCGTCTAAAAGAGATTACAAATATTGCTTATCGCTTGCCAACTGAAGCTGAATGGGAATATGCTGCTCGTGGAGGTCAACATAATGAATATACGCGTTCAATGGGACAATTTGGAGAATATTTCAAATTTGCCGGGAGCAACAATGCTTCAGATGTTGCTTCTTTTGGGCTTAACGAAAATTCTCAAATAGGTACAAAAATTCCAAATGAATTAGGTTTATACGATATGTGTGGAAATGTATGGGAGTGGTGTAATGATTGGTATTCCGATAATTATTCAGTAAACCACGTTATAAACCCTCAAGGTGCAGATAATGGAGAAAAACGTGTGGTACGTGGTGGTAGCTGGAATCTCCTTAATGACTCTCATTGTCGTATTTCTTATAAATCTGCCATAGCCCCAGAATACAAATGTGAACACATTGGTTTTCGGTTAGTAGTTTCTGCCAATTAATAGATGTTAACACAAAGAATGTGAATCTACCGCAGTAATATTTTATTAATTGCTATATATTGTTATTTTATGTAATATTGCTTGTTTATTCACTCTTTTTGTAATACATTCGCTTAATATTAAATTGTTATAATACCTTACTTATTATGAAAACAATTAGATTCTTTTTAATGTTGATTGTTGCCTCAGTTATGGTTGCTTGTAGCAATGATGACGAACCAGCACTTGTTGCAGACGTAGAAGATGTCAGTTCCAACGAACTTACCGGGACTCGATGGATTGCCCATCCCGATAATTCTAATTTAAGTTCAGGTTGCATTTACACATCTGTTGCTTATATTGAGTTTTTCGGCAGCAAAAAATGTTTAATAAACCGTTCGTTAGATTATTATGCCAACGACCCTACTACATTGTTCTACAACTCCGAATATAACGATGAAACAAATAAAGGAAAATTAGATTATTATAACGTTGATTTTATTGTTATCGATAACGAGTTATTTTTAACAGAGATTGATTTCTCTGGTGACTCCATGATTTATAAATTTACAAAAGACCTAAACTATGTTGCTCCCGCCAAAGACTGCTCTTTAATTGGATATTGGGAAGGAGACGTCAATGATGAAGATATTCCAGAAAGTTGGAATCCGAAAGTATTCTTAAAAATAATCGATAATAATAGATTGCTATATTATAGTAATTTTATTTGCGATGGTGGAGACAAAACAATATTAGATTATACATTTGATGGTAAGACTCTATCATTTATCTCCAATCAGAATGATCATCAATCATTTAATCTCAAAGGGAATAAATTAGTGAGAGGAAGTGATATTTTAACAAAAAAATAATTAACAACAATAGCAATAAGGGCTATATCATCTTATTTTGATACAGCCCTTATGCTTTTAATTTTAATTTTAATTTTTATATCGACAAGCGATGTAGTGTGTTGAGCAAGTCGCGGTTGATAGGTTTGTCTTTTTTTATTGCTTTAGAGAATGGCACATATACAATCTCATCGTTCTTTATCCCTATCATCACATTGCGTTGGTCATCAAGCAGAGCATCAATAGCCGCTGCTCCCATGCGTGAAGCGAGAATGCGATCGCGAGCAGTGGGAGAGCCCCCACGTTGCAAGTGTCCGAGAATCGACACTCGCACATCATATCCGGGATATTCATTCTTAACACGTTCGGCGAGAGCCATTGCTCCACCGGTAACCGGGCTTTCGGCCACCAACACGATAGATGAGTTTTTGCTCTTACGGAAACCGTTTTGAATCAACTCAGCCAACTGGTCAACTTGGGTTGAAATCTCGGGGATAATCGCAGCTTCAGCACCCGACGCAATTGCTCCGTTAAGGGCCAAGAAACCGGCATCGCGTCCCATTACCTCAATAAAAAACAGGCGTTCATGCGAAGTTGCAGTGTCGCGAATTTTATCCACACACTCCATGATTGTGTTTAGAGCAGTGTCATAGCCGATTGTTAGATCGGTGCCATAAAGGTCGTTATCAATAGTGCCGGGAAGCCCTATAATAGGAAAGTTAAACTCATTAGCAAAGATGCGAGCCCCGGTCAACGAGCCATCGCCACCTATCACAACAAGAGCGTCGATGCCATGAGAGCGAAGAGTATCGTAGGCCAACTGACGCCCTTCGGGTGTGGTAAATTCTTTACAACGGGCTGTTTTTAGAATAGTCCCACCCATTTGTATGATATTTGACACATTTTGTGTTTTGAAATCAACAATTTCATTTGTAATCATGCCTTTGTATCCTCGATAGATGCCTTTTACTTGAAATCCGGCATATATCGCTGAACGTGTTACGGCACGAATCGCCGCATTCATTCCGGGAGCATCGCCACCCGAAGTAAGAATACCTATACATTTAATTTCTGCCATATCTTAATTTGATTATTCTTATAAATCACAATTAGTCTTTTTGCAAAGGTAACATAAAATAATCCATAATTCATAACGTATAACTCATAATTTAGATTAACAAAGAGCCTAAATTTTATCAAAAATTCTATATGGTTGTTATTTTCTAACTATCTTTGCGTTGCAAAACAGTTAATAGTCAATTTGTATGCTCAGAAAAATATTACAATATGGTGTGCCTTTAGTGATTAGCGTCGGATTATGCTACCTGTTATTTACCGGCATAGATTTCGATGATATGATAGCCACAATACGCAATGAGTGTAACTTTTGGTGGATTGGATTGGCATTGTTTCTCAGCATATTTTCACATGTGTTTCGTGCTATGCGTTGGCGTATTCAGTTGCAAGCCCTCAACATTAATCCTCCTTTAAAAAATTTAATCTATAGTATCTTTGGCACATACGCCGTAAACCTTGTGTTTCCACGTCTTGGCGAAGTGTGGCGAACGACCTACATTTCACAACGTCAAAATGCATCGTTTACCACTGTTTTTGGCTCTATGGTTGCCGATCGCCTTGCCGACTTGGCTGCTGTAATAATTCTTACACTTTCAACATTTATGCTTGCAAGTGGTGCGATAACCAAATATCTTGCACAAAACACTGAATTATATCATAAATTACTCGCACTCATTTCGTCGCCATGGTTATGGATTGTGATTGTGGCATTAATGATTGTGGCGTGGTGGCTCTTTGCAAAAAAGAAAGAGAACAAATTGATTTCAAAAATTATAGGGTTTATCCATGGACTTTGGGTGGGATTTACCGCCATCGCCAAAATGAAAGGGAAAGGACAATGGCTGCTGCTCACTATCGCAATATGGGGGTGCTATTTCGTTCAGCTATTTGTTGCGTTTTTCGCATTCAAAGAAACAACAGCCGTTATTGAAAATCATGGCGTTTTGGCTGCACTTGTGTGTTTTGCTTTATCGAGCATCGCAATGGCTGTCCCATCAAACGGAGGCATCGGGCCGTGGCAATGGGCTGTTATATTCGGATTAAGCATATATGGGTTACCCAACAATGGCGTTTCATTGGCATTTGCCAACCTTGTGTTAGGCTCTCAAACACTCTTGCTCATTCTTCTCGGCATCTACACGTTTGCAGCAATCGCTCTTGAAAAACGCCGAGTACAAAAATAGGGCTCAAGCCACATCTCATTCAATAATTCATATTGGAACTACAAGAAAAGTAAAAATCGTCAGTGTATTGACGATTTTTACGTAAATTTTGTCAGTTGACTGACGATTTTTACACCCAATATAGGTAATTATCTCTATTTATCACTTGATATTCAACTTCTTTATATGCATTTGCAAAAACAATAGGTAATTTAGGGGTTTTATTCCCCCATTTTATTTCCATTGCAAATAATTTTCCATCGCATTCTTCTACCAAATCAAGTTCTTGCTTGTCATATGTGCGCCAAAAATATTGCTCTATATGTTTATGATTATTATAGATATATTTACGACGTTCACTTATAAAATAATTCTCCCAAAGGGAGCCCACATCGTTACGCAATGCAAGTGGAGAAAAATTATTTATAATCGCATTTCTCACACCATTATCATAAAAATACCATTTACCAGCCTTACAAACTTCTTTGCGAAGATTTCGAGCAAACGCACCTACCCTATACACAACAAATACTTTCGACAACAAATCAAGATAACGTTCAACCGTATTTTTACTAATCCCGAGTTGTGTGCCGAGTTCATCATAACTCACTTCACTTCCCACTTGCAGAGCAATCAATCGCAATAAATTTTGCATCTTTGATGCATTTTTAATCCCATCTACTGCTAAAATATCTTTTAATAAATACGAATCTACTATTTCACGTAAATATTCTATTCGCTCATCATTATTTAACATAGTAACCACCTCAGGATAAGAACCATAAAGCATTCGTAACTCAAGATTTTGTTTCATCTCAAATGGAGTTTCCACACTTGAAATTTCTTTACTACTCAATGGTGGCAATTGGAATTTTACACTACGTCCAACTAAAGGTTCTCCTGTTTTATTCAACAAATCAAATGAAGATGACCCACTTGCAACAACTCTTATTCCATCTATCTCATCAACAATAAGTTTTAATACATTGCCTATCTCCGGAATATTTTGAGCCTCATCTATAGCCAATAAGTCAACACCATTAAACAAATGACGATAATTGGCAACCGATCGATTTGCCAACATTGACTGAACATCATAGTCTTCGCCATTTAGAAGCAACGTTTTCCCTTCAAATGAATTAACTAATTCACGTAATAAAAAAGTCTTTCCCACTCTACGAGCTCCATATATAATAATGACTTTCCCAGGAGTTATTCGCCTAAAAATTTCTTCTTGTAATATTCGCTTTATTACCATAGTTTACTTCTTATTTTTTGCAAATATAGTAAAAATCGTCAGTGTATTGACGATTTTTACGTAAATTTTGTCAGTTGACTGACGATTTTCACAATCTCACACTATTTTTAGCTTCTAATTCAAGCAAAAAACGCTTTGCATCAACACCTCCTGCATATCCGGTAACAGTCCCGTCATTCCCTATCACACGATGACACGGTATGATTATAGACATAAGATTTGCACCACATGCCGATGCCACAGCCCTCACTGCTCGTGGGCGTCCAATGTGATTGGCAAGATGTAGATACGATATCGTTTCGCCATAAGGGATTTGTAATAATTCTTGCCACACTCGTTGCTGAAAATCAGTTCCTACCATTAGCAACGGCAAGTCAAAATCTCGTCGAACACCCTTAAAGTATTCATCTAACTGAGCAACAACTCGCTCTACCAATGGAGTTTTGCCATCTGTACAGATTGCATCAAAAAACCTTGAAACACGTTTTAATGCAAGAGTTTGTCGCAAAGGCAATATCCAATCACACAGGCACAACTGCCCCGTATAATCACCAAGAAGCAAAGCTCCACAAGGCGAATCATATTGCCATATTTTTATTATTGATGTCCGATAATTTTTTATATATTTTCCTTGCATCTTAGAATACTGAGAATACAGATATATCACAAAAATAATAAATTTAACTATACTATTTTTCAATCTCGTTAATAATTACTATTTTTGCATCAATCTTGTTAGGCACAACGCGTTGTGTCATTACAGCAAGAGACATTACTTATTTTCGAAAGCGTTTTTGCTTTATCCTTCATCTGAAATTCGCCAAATTTTAATCGGTAGGGTTTAGCAGTTTAAGACGCTCATGTTTGTCGTTTATCCACTCCCGGCAAGGGATCGAGATACTCGATAAGGCGTGGGAGTGGACTGTTTATTACCGATAAGGCGTTTGGCGATGCCTCAGATGAGATAAACTGAACAATGTCCTACGCTTTCTGTTTTATAAATAATTTTAATGCCAAATTAGAGGACATAGGAGGCACATACATTTTATTATGAAACTTAAAAGTTTTTTATTCCTTACTCTAATTGTGGCATGTGCTTTTCAGCCTATATCGGCGAAGAAAAAAACTGTACATGTAATCCCTGAGACTGCCAAGATATTCCTTAATGGGGCAGAAGTTGGCAATGGATCGTATGAAATAGATTTCAAAAGAAATATGGATTTTGTAATCTTAAAGTTTGAGGCTCCCGGATATTGCGAACGTACCGTACGATTATACAAAGATAATCCTAAAAATGTCGTATCTTATACATTAGTAGAAGACGAAGCTCATGCAAACACCTTGGGTGATGAAGATGGTATTAGTTATGCCAATAACTATTTTAGCGTTACTGCAAAGCAGGGAATGACTGAAGATGAGGTTTGGAAACGACTTATGAATATCGCAACCAACAATTTTGAAAATGTTGAGATACGCGATAAGTCTGCCGGTTGGATACGTACAGCGTGGAGTGTAAGAAGATTCAAGAATTCAGGACAAGCTGTAAGAACCCGTCTTGAGATCAAATTGCAATTTACCGGAGATAATGAGATTTCATTTAGGGTAAAATTACAATCACAAAAATCCCTTTTGGATTGTGGATACTCCGATCAATGCTTCTTCGACTATGATCGTTTGCTAAAAAAATACGCTTCAGTAGTATCTGAATTGCAAACAACATTAGGATCTAATTTATAAGTATATCCAAAGACGAAACGTATTAGTTTATGAAAAAAATATTCCTTGTTCAGTTAGTTTTCTTGATTTGCAACATCTGTTTTGCACAACAGATGGTCACCATTAAAGAAAGTTTTGAACAAAACAAATTCAATTGGGACGAATCATTTTCCGACAATGGGTCGGTCGTTTTGATGAATGAGATGTTGATGCTTGAAAATAAGTCAGATGCAACGCCCTTAAGCTCAATTTGCAACCTCCCGATTTCCTATGATGAGGATTTTACGGCATCAGTGACATTTAATAAGCCCAAAATTAATGATGAGGATTTTGTTGGGATTGTTTTTAACTATGAAGATGAGCTCAACTATTGGGTATTCCTTGTACGTGAAAAAGAAGCTTGTATTGGGCGTTACTATGATGGTAAATTCCGACGTGTCAGAACAAATCCAATCATATTAAAAAAGGGGAATAAGAATGACGTATTACTCCAATTAGAAAGAAAAGGAAGAAACATCATCTTTAGTATTGACAATATGGAAGTTAAAAAACATCCTATTAATATTATCAATAGTACTTTTGGAGTGATTCGATATGGAGAGGGCACATTAAATGTGTCATCATTAGAAATTAAACGATACGATAGGAACTAATAAAGATTATTTTCTTATCACGTGGGGGTGTGCAAAATTCAACTTGCACACCCTTACTTATTACCAATTCTTTCTATCGTTGACTGATGCTAAAGGTAGGCGACATTTAGACAATACCATAATTAAAATAAATTTTATTCTTGTTATTGCTCTCAATTTACACTATCTTTGCAGTTAATTAGATAAATTGACAACAATGGGAGCAAAAAATCATTCTGAAGAAACGCTCAAGAAAGCAATCAAAGCGTTGTCTTGTAAAGAAAACATCAAAGATGTGTGTCACCTTCGCCAATATGGCGAGCCGTTGCCTTCACAGCAGTCGGTTGCTCGCATTGTGGATTTGTGCAGAGGATTGATTTTTCCGGGCTTCTTTGGCGATAGTGATGTGAACAACAATAACGTAACACATTATGTGGGTATTCGTTGTGAACAGTTGCGAGAGATTCTCGTAGAGCAAATCACTGCCGGATTGTATTTCAATTCTCCTAAAAATCAAGACTTCAATCTCAATAATATCACTCATTTGGCTCAAGATAAAGCCGACCAATTTATCGCAAATCTACCCGAATTGCGTCGCATGCTTTTTACCGATGTCAAAGCTACATATCTTGGCGACCCTGCTGCAATATCAACCGACGAAGTGATATATTGCTATCCTGCCATTCGTGCGATTAGCAATTATCGCATTGCACACGAATTGGTAAAGCTCGAAGTGCCTATCATTCCTCGCATGATTAGCGAGCAGGCTCACAGCGAAACAGGTATCGATATTCACCCTGCAGCCACTATTGGAGAGGGTTTTACAATCGACCATGGCACTGGAATCGTAGTGGGAGCAACTGCAATTATTGGAAATAATGTAAAACTATATCAAGGTGTAACTCTCGGTGCAAAAAGTTTCGACACCGATGCCGACGGAAATCCAATCAAAGGTATTCCACGACACCCTATCATTGGCGATAACGTAGTTATATATTCTAATGCCTCTATTCTTGGTCGCATAACCGTTGGAGCAAATGCAGTAATAGGTGGTAACATTTGGGTTACAGAAAATGTGGCAGAAGGAGAAAAACTCGTTCAAGCCAAAGCAAACAATTTTTTAAGATTCAAACAGTGATGAAAGAAAAATTTGAAATGGTTGCAAAGACCTTCCAAGGGTTGGAAGATGTGCTTGCAAAAGAATTAACCAACCTCGGAGCCGATAACGTAGAGGTGGGACGTCGAATGGTGTCGTTTGAGGGAGACCTCGAAATGATGTATCGTGCCAACTTGTGTTGTCGCACAGCGTTACGTATTCTAAAACCAATATATAAGTTTATTGCCACTGATGCCGATAGCCTTTACGACATGGTAAAAGAATTTGATTGGACACAAGTTTTGTCGCTCGACAAAACTTTCTCTATCGACGCGGTAGTAAACTCAAAAGAATTTACCCACTCTCGATTTGTAACCTATCGAGTGAAAGATGCTATCGTTGACTTTTTCAAAGATAAATACGGAGCCGATAAGCGTCCCGGCGTGCGTCTTCAAGATGCCGATGTTATTATCAACGTTCATATCTCAGGCGACCGCATAACACTCTCACTCGACTCATCGGGCGAATCGCTCCATAAGCGAGGTTATCGTGTGGCACAAACCGAGGCTCCCATCAATGAAGTTCTTGCTGCCGGCATCATTCTCAAAAGTGGCTGGAACGGACAATGTCCATTGGTTGACCCTATGTGTGGTTCAGGTACATTCCTCGTTGAGGCTGCTCTTATTGCTGCCAACATCAATCCGGGTATTTATCGCAAAAGTTTCGCATTTGAGCAATGGAACGATTTTGATGCCGAATTGTTTGACTCACTCTACAATGACGAAAGCGATGAACGTGAATTTGAATACAAAATCTATGGCTGCGACATTTCACCTAAAGCCGTGTCAATCGCAATGGAAAATGTGAAAGGTGCAGGTGTGGCAAAATATATCGACTTGCAAGTCAAACCCATATCACAATGGGACGATGCTCCCGAAAACTGCATGGTTATCACTAATCCACCTTACGGAGAACGCATCAGTGCACATGATATGGAAGGGTTATACTCAACTATCGGTTCAAAGCTCAAACATGTGTTTAAGGGTTCGGCTTGGATTATTGGTTATCGCGATGAATATTTCCACAAAATAGGGCTTACTCCATCGTCTAAAACACCTATTCTCAACGGCTCACTCGAATGTGAATTACGTGAATATGTGGTGTTTGACGGCGATTACGCATCATTTCGCAAAAGTGGCGGAAAAATCAAAGATGGAAAATCATTGGAAAAAGCAAAAGATATGCCACGCCGATTGAGTGATAAAGAGTGGAAAGCTCAAGCTCGCAAACAGGGCATGGGGGGTAAAGACTCTCGTGGCAAAGGAAGTCGTCCTTCAGCTCTTGAGGAAAAATATGCTCCTAAAACCCGTCGATTTGACAAAACATCTCCTCGACGAGGCAAAACCGATGAACAATCAGAGAATCCATTGGCAATTCGTCGCAACGAGCATGCATTGAAATCAATCATAGGCAAAACCCCTTCAATCCCAAATATGGTGAAACGTGGTTGGAAACGTAACGACAAACCCATTCAAGAAGATTAACCTAAATTCTCGACAATAAAAACAATAACAATATGGAAAAAATCAATATTTTGCTCCTTGGCTCGGGAGGTCGCGAATCGGCTCTCGCTTGGAAAATGAGCCAAAGTCCACTTCTCAACAAGTTATATATTGCCCCCGGAAATGGAGGTACTGGTACATACGGTGAAAACATTGCCCTTTCTCCACTTGATTTCCCTGCTATCGAAAAATGGGTAGGCGAAAATGCCATCGACATGATAGTTGTTGGGAATGAAGATCCATTAGTAGCCGGCATATACGACTATTTTGAAGGTAAAAACATTCTCGTTGTAGGACCCTCAAAAGCCGGAGCCGCCCTCGAAGGAAGTAAAGACTTTGCGAAGCAATTCATGGTAAAAAACAACATTCCCACTGCTCGCTATCAAAGTTTCACTGCCGACAATATCGAAGATGGATACGCTTTCCTCGAACAACTTCAAGCACCCTACGTACTAAAAGCCGACGGATTAGCTGCCGGTAAAGGTGTGTTGATCCTTCCTACTATCGAAGAAGCAAAGGCTTCATTGAAAGAGATGCTCTCGGGCATGTTTGGTGCATCATCGGCAACAGTTGTTATTGAAGAGTTCCTTTCGGGCATCGAATGTTCGGTATTTGTATTAAACGACGGTAATGGAGGCTATCGCGTGTTGCCTGTAGCAAAAGATTACAAACGTATTGGCGAAGGAGACACCGGACTAAACACCGGTGGTATGGGAGCTGTAAGTCCTGTTCCATTTGCCGATGAGGTGTTTATGGAAAAGGTACGCACTCGCATCATTGAGCCTACTATCAACGGACTTATCAATGAAAATATCACATATCGTGGCTTCATCTTCCTCGGTCTTATCAACGTAGGTGGCGAACCTATGGTTATCGAATACAACGTACGTATGGGCGACCCCGAAACAGAAGCAGTAATGCTTCGCATCGACAGCGACCTCGTTGCATTGATGAAAGCCGCTGCACAAGGCAACCTTGGCGATATTGAATTGAAAGAAGACCCACGTACTGCAGTAACCGTAATGATTGTTTCGGGTGGCTATCCGGGCGAATATGCAAAAGGGAAAGTTATTACCGGTTGCGAAAATGTTACCAATAGCATTCTTTTTCATGCCGGAACCAAAATTGACAAAGATGGTCGATTAGTAACTTCGGGTGGGCGTGTGATTTCAGTAAGTTCCTACGGAAACAGCATAGCCGAAGCTCTTGCCAACAGCTACGCATCAATCGAAAAGGTTGAATTTGAAGGGAAATACTTCCGTCGCGATATTGGCAAAGACCTCATGAAATAATATCATTTATTAATGATAGGGGAAAGAGACATATCTCGTTTTCTTCACTCGCGATATGCGTTAATAGCGTTTTCTCTCATCGTGATGTTAACCACATACCTTGCCTCATCATGGGGCAAGGTTACTCCTATTTTAGACAATAAGGGTCTGGGATTAACGCCGATTAATCAATGGATTGAGCCGGGAAGATTGTCGTTGTCGGTCAATATTTTTCTCAACTTCTTGATTGCATTGTTGATGATTTACATTAACAAAACATTTAACGTTCTTCGCAGCCCCACAATTTTGTTTGCCGGATTGTTCTTAATCTTGCAAATGCCCATTACCGACATCATGGGACAACTATATGGTGGCACCATGTTGTGTGTAGTGATGCTTTTATGCTCATTCATATTATTTTCAACCTACAATGGCCAAAACCCCTACGCTATATTTCTTATATTTAGTATATTGTCGTTTAGCTCATTCTTCCAATACGCATTTATTTTTTATATTCCTGTTTTTGTGTTGGGGTGCATGCAAATGCGAATCTTTGATTTGCGAATAGCTATTGCTACGGCACTCGGAATAATCACACCTCCTTGGATATTGTTTGGTTTTGGCATTTTAGACGTTCATAGCATTGTATTTCCTCAATTCATCGGCATTTACGAGCAACTCTCAATACATGAAGTGCTCCAAATGTTGATTGCGATTGGCTTATCTATATTTGTGTGTATAGGATCATGGTTGGCAAACATCGTAAATATCATTAGCTACAATGCCAAAACTCGGGCATATAATGGCGTTTTTGCTATATTGGCATTAACCTCTATTTTGCTCATCATGGCTGATTATACTAACTATATCATCTACGTGCCGATGCTCAACTGCTGTACAGCATTGCAACTCGGACACTTATTCACTATCTATGAAGCTCGTCGAAGCTACATAGGCATCATCGCTATATTTGTGGTTTACCTCGGCTTATACATTTGGGGTGTATGGATTTAAGAATCATCATCGAACGCAACATTCCTTTCATCGAAGGCGTTCTCGACAATTTGGCTCATGTGGAATATCTCACAGCCGATGAAATCAATGCTGCAGCCATGCACAATGCCGACGCTTTAATCTGTCGCACTCGCACACGTTGCGATGCTTCACTGCTCGATGGTTCGCAATGCTCATTTATTGCTACAGCCACAATAGGCACCGACCACATTGACCTCGATTATTGTCAACGTCGTGGAATCACCGTAGCCAACGCTCCGGGTTGTAACGCTCCGGCTGTGGCTCAATATGTGTTTGCTTCATTGGCTAAAGTCATCAACCGCCCCATTTGCGACTGCACCATAGGCATCGTAGGAGTGGGACATGTGGGAAAAATAGTAGAACAATGGTCGCGAAAGCTCGGCATGCAAGTGTTTTTGTGCGACCCTCCACGTGCCGAAGTTGAATGCACCAATAATTTTGTGTCACTCGAAGAGATTGCTCACAACTGTGATATTATTACATTCCACACACCTTTGACTTCTACCGGGAAACACGCCACGCATCATATATGCTCTGATGACTTCCTCAACAACGTAGCACGCAAACCTATCATCATTAACTGTGCCCGGGGGGGAATTTTTGACACACATGCAGTGATAAAAGCTCTTGATGCCGGCAAGATTGCCAATGTAATTGTGGATTGTTGGGAGGAAGAACCCCAACTCAACCCCACGTTACTTGGAAAAGCCATTATTGCCACGCCCCACATTGCCGGATATTCTCGAGAGGGGAAAATCCGTGCCACAGCAATGGCTCTCGAAGCCCTTGCAAAGCATTTTAACCTCACAATCCCCAACGTAGCACAAGATATAGCTACCGGTGCAGCCAACAATGTAACATTGCAATCAATCTCCGACTCCTACAACCCCTTGATTGACACCCAAGCACTCAAATCAAATCCCCTCGACTTCGAAGCCCTCCGCAACAACTATAACTATCGCAACGAAGTTGTTGAAATAGATTAAATTATTGGTGTCCGATAAATATCGATAAAGCATAAAAATAGTGTCTCAATCGCAGATTTAATGCGGTTGAGAGTTCTTGTTGTAAATTACGAGCCCCCTATATGATTAAATCATTGAAGTAGTGCGAAGCACATGAAAATGTTTTATCGGACACCAATAAAATTCAATAAACGAACTTTTACGCTATTTATCGATACACCGGCCAGTGGTAGGCGTGAAGGTCGGCGATGAGTTGCTGTTCTCGACCGGAACAATATTGGTTACACAGCTCATGAAATCGTGTGCTGTGATTCATTTCTGATAGATGTGCAAGCTCATGAAATATCACATAATCACGCAAGTGTTGAGGAAGAAACACCAAGATATATGATAGTGAAATGATTCCGTTTGTGTCGCATCGACCCAGAACACGATGACCATTTGAGATAGTCCACCCCACAGGAGATTTTTTAATCGAATGAGCTAACTCACGAGCTCGTGGCAACAATATATTTGGAGCTAATCGCTGAGCAATGCGACACATTATGTTGCTTATTTTTCGAGCTGTGTCGCTATTGTTAAAATCAAATTCGCTTCCCACTTCAATTACCGATTGAGGCAATTGTGCTTGAGCAATTATTTGCGAAGGAGAATGAGATTGTCGCTTTATCACAATTTTCAGCCCTTCAAATTGATGTATTTGTCCGTCGTAATAAAGAATTTCAGGGCGAGCGGCTTTGAGTCGAGGAGCAAATTGAGCAAGAGCCTGTCGGACTTCTTCCTCATTGGCACCATACGGAACATTGAGATATACCTTTCCTTCACGCCAACGAGCCGAAATGTGGCGTGAATTATATCGCACAGTGAGATGCACTATTCCCAATGAGGGGTATTCAAATTCCGAACCCGATATAACCATTCCCCTTACACTTTTAATTATCAATCAAGATGTTATCGCTTGTCAACGCCCCACAATAATTTATTGCGAAGAGTTTCTCCAAAGTTGTGTTTCAGACGTTGCACAACCTTTATCACAAATGGAGCTTTTCGTAATTTTATGGTAGAACCAACCGGCAATGTAACCGAACGACCATCAAGGCTCACACGATAATTAGTGGCTCGAGAAGTGGTAGTGATTGTAAGCTCTCGCGAGTCGCTCACTACAAGTGGTCGCATGGTCAACGAATGAGCGGCAATGGGCGATATAATCCAATTTGGAGCTGTAGGCTCAACAATAGGTCCACCCACCGAGAGATTGTAGCCGGTACTGCCTGTTGGAGTCGAAATAATCAATCCATCTCCTTTATATGTGGCTAATTCCACATCATTAACCATTGTAGCCACCTCAATCATAGAAGCTGTATCTTGCTTAATAATAGCCACTTCATTGAGTGCATAATTCCAATCAACAATAGCTTCTTTACGAGTGCTTGTAACTTCTATCAATGAGCGATTTTCAATTTTATATAAGCCATTTTTAAGATCATCGACAGCAGGAATCAAGTCATCGACAGTTATATCGGCAAGATAGCCAAGATGCCCGGTGTTAATTCCAAGTATAGGTATTTGTTTTTCGCCCACCCAGCGAGCGGTGCGAAGGAATGTGCCATCTCCACCTATGCTGATTGCCATATCGGCAACAAAATCGCGTCCCACAATCACCCCATCGACTGGCAATTCACACGGCAACACGCGTGTCAAATAGTTATAAAACTTCGATTCGATTTCAACTTTGATGCCTGAATGCGACAACGCATCAAGAAAATCTGAAAGTTGATTCAGATAATCCTCTTGATACATATTTCCGTAAATAGCTACTTTCATTGCTGTCGATTTGTTTTAACAGGTTTGTAGAGGTTTAGTATTTATAACTCTATATAGCGTAACAGTTCATTAATGCGACTACGCATAGTGGATTCATCAACATTTGCTTCGTGATTAATTTTCACTACTTCATAGCCATATCGAACAAGACTGCGAGCCACACTCTCGCCATTGCTAATGCCCACACGCAACTCAACAACGATTTCGCCATCGGGTGTTGTTTGGTCGGTAACATTAAGATTCAGCAAATGAGCATCGCAATCTTCCACCGCACGAGCCACTATCGATGCGGCATATTGCTCACGGCTACATACCATTGCCAACCGACAAGAATCCTCCACCGGGGGGAACAATCGAGCAAGATTTTCGGTGAAACCTGCTTGTGGCATGTCAAATTGCGTTAATATATCATCTTTTGCGTTCAATTCTTTCGATATTTTATTATTTCTGACTATTTTTGTAGTCTAAATCTTGACAAATTTACGAATAATTATTTAATCGCTGTTAATTATTCAACAACTTAACTCGTCAAAAAGATTTTTATAGATAAAAGATGACAAATTTAAGTGTAAATATCAACAAAATTGCCACATTACGTAATGCTCGTGGAGAGAATCAACCCAATGTGCAACAAGTGGCTGTGGATTGTGAAATTTTTGGAGCTGACGGCATCACTGTACACCCTCGTCCCGACGAGCGACACATCAAATATGACGATGTGTTTAAGCTCCGTCCTCTTGTTAAAACCGAGTTTAATATCGAAGGTTACCCCTCGCCCGAATTTATAGACCTCGTGCTCAAAGTGAAACCTGAACAGGTAACACTTGTTCCCGATGCTCCTGATGCTCTAACATCGTCGGCTGGTTGGAATGTGGCAGATAATATGGAATTTTTAACAACCATTGTCGATACACTTCGCGATGCCGGAATAAGAACATCAATATTTGTTGACACTGACATTGAAAACATCAAATTGGCAGCAAAAACCGGTGCCGATCGCATAGAATTATTTACCAAACCTTACGCTGACAACTATGCTTCAAATCCGGCAACTGCAGTTGAGCCTTACACATTGGCAAGTCAAGCAGCCCACAAAGCCGGACTCGGTGTAAATGCCGGACACGATCTCAGCCTCGAAAATCTTGAATATTTCCACGCTCACGTACCCTACCTCAATGAAGTGTCAATTGGTCATTCATTGATTTCTGATGCTCTATATTTGGGGTTGAAAGAAACTATTGCCCAATACAAAAAATGTCTTAAATAACCTACTAACCAATAATTTACCTCAAAACAATTATGATTCTTCTAAATTCAATACCAGCAACAATCACAACCGTTGCCGACACCGTGGCAACTATTACCGATACAATGACTTCGACAGTAACAGAACCGGCACACGAAGTTGCAACCACCACATCAACAAGCCTTTCTATTTGGGACTTATGCCTTGAAGGTGGTTTTATTATGATTCCACTTGCATTGCTCTCTATTTTAGCAATCTACGTGTTTATCGAACGTGCCATAGTTATTCATAAAGCAAGTCAATACGACCCCTCGTTTATGAAACGCATCAAAGATTATGTTGCCGACGGAGAGATTGAAAGTGCTCAAAATCTTTGTAAAAAACAAGACTCACCTGCAGCCCGACTAATTGCAAAAGGTCTTACACGTATAGGACGCCCTGCCAATGATATTCTCGTAGCTATTGAAAATACCGGAAACATCGAAATCGCCAACCTTGGCAAAGGGTTGCCTTGGCTTGCAACCACAGCTGCCGGTGCTCCTATGCTCGGTTTCTTGGGAACAGTAATCGGCATGGTAGATGCTTTTTATAGCATTGCCAATTCAGGCAACGCTGCTTCTATCGGCGACTTTGCCGGTGGTATTTATACTGCACTGGTTACAACCGTTGCCGGTCTTGTAGTAGGCATTATAGCTCTGTTTGCTTATAACTACATTGTGGCTCGCATCAACAAAGTGATGAATCAACTCGAAGCACGCACAATGGAATTTATGGATCTTATCAACGAGCCTAACAAGTAATCGTCATGGCACTAAAACGTCAACACGAAATATCGGCGACATTCTCGATGGCATCAATGACCGATGTTATCTTCCTTTTGCTCGTCTTTTTTATGGTTACTTCAACCTTTGTGTTCCCCACTGCCCTTGAAGTAAACCTTCCTCAAAGCTCGGAACAAACAGCAATCAAACCTGGCACACGAGTGTATCTCGACAAAGAGTTACAACTATTTGTGTCGCACGACAAAGAAGAACCTCAAGCTATTCATATTAACAACCTGGTTACATACCTTGTAACAATGCAGGTGCAAGCTCCCGAAAGTTTCATCGCCCTATATGCCGACGAAGAGGTTCCATACGGCAAAGTGATTGAGATTCTCAATCTCGCAGCCCAAAACAACCTCAAAATGGTGCTTGCCACAAAACCGGCGCCCTCCTCGGCAACTCCTGTGGCTCAACAAGCCTCAACCAATCAACCCTCTTAACACACTTTAGCGATGGAATCATCAAACAAATCACGCATCATTGCCATCGCAGGCACTATAGTTTTTCACGTGTTACTACTCGTGATTACTCTTTGTTTTGTCATTGAGCATACCCCCAAAACCGATGCCGAATGGCCTCCTCGCGATTCAAGTGAAATTCTTTTTGGAGGAGAGTATGTGATGCTCGGTGATGTGATGCAACCTCAACTTGAGAGCACCCAACAAGAGCAGGCTGCATCGGCAAACGAAAATGAAGCTCTCACAGCCGATGACTTTGAAAATGCAGGGTCGCAAGGCACTCCATCACAAGTGGTTACTTCTTCACAGGAATCGCCTATGAAAGTAGAGCAGAAGCCCGAAACTCAAAAGCCGGGACCCACTGCCGAAGAACTTGCCGCTGCCGAAAAAGCTCGTATAGAAAAGGAAAAACAACAACAAATACAAAATCAAATGAAAAATGCCTTTGCCGGCAATAGTAAATCATCTAATTCTAACGGCAAAGGAAAACCCGGACAAGCCGACGGCAATAGCGAAACCGGAGCTACATCGGGAGCTCCCGGAACGAATGTTGGAGGACGCACACTCGCACATTGGGTAAAAGCATCAAGCACAAAAGCCGGTTCTATTGTTGTTGCAGTGAGCGTTAACCCACAAGGCAAAGTTGTTTCAGCCAAAGTAATAAGTGGAGAGGGTCCGGCATACGCCGATGCTGCCACTCGCACACGTTGCGAACAAGCGTCTTTACAATGCAGTTTCTCTGTATCCAAAACCGAAACTCAAGAACAACGCGGCACAATCACTTGGCGTTTCAAGTAATATTCACAATTGGCTAATTTTCAAAGGAGTGTTTGAAAGATGAAACACATCTTCGCTGTCATATTATCCATTTTGCTCCTCACTGCTTGCGGTGAAAAGAGCCGTAATAGTCAATTGCTCAATAGAGCTGAAACTATTATGAACGACAGTTGCGAAGTGGCTTTGTCAATTCTCCAAGATAGTATTGAATATTCAACCCTAACCACCGAGCGCGGACGAGCCATTTATGCCCTTCTGCTTTCTCAAGCCCTCGACAAAAATTATATCGACCTCACATCTGACTCAATAATAGCTCCTGCCGTTAAAAACTTTGCCGACGGCGACGCCCCTCATTATGCAATGCTCACGCATTATTATTATGGCAAAATCTTATTAAATCAAAACAAACTCTCCGACGCAATTATTTCATGCTTAAAAGCCGAAAACTTTGCTAAAGAGTTAAATAATGATTTTTATTTAGGTCTTATTTACGGCACTTTAGGTGATATATATAATAAAATACACAATCATAATGAGAGTATAAATTATAACAGACTCAGTTATTTATATTTTCACAAAATCAACAAACAACCACATGAGAAATACGCATATTTTTCATTGGCTATTTCTCACAATAATAACGGAGATTTTTATGAGAGTCAAAAGATTTTTAAGGAACTTATTGATTATGCAATTACAAATTGCGATACTATATTTGTGGCAGAGGTATTAGAATCATATTCACACCTTTTATGGAATAACCAAAAAGACTCTCAGGCAAAACTAATTTTAACTTCGTTGCAAAACAAATATAATCATCGTCTTTCGTCAAAATCACTCGCACATTTGGCAAATATATACTCAAAAGAAGGTCTTCAAGATAGTACAAAATATTATTTAGATTTAGCAAAAAATAAGATACTCGACAAAAATGATAGTATAGCCATAACTCAGTCGGAATACATTATTTCTTACAATGACAAAGATTACAAATATGCTTTTGACAACCTTTATTTACAAACGAAACGATTAAACGAAACAACCAAAGAAATATGGCAACAATCGGTAATGAGTCTCTTACGAGATTATTTTGAAAGTCAAGCAAAAAATGCAAATTTAGAAGTTAAAACACAAAAAAATCAAATTTTATTTATTATAATAATCTCAGTTGCCATATTATTAATTGCCATTTTCATTATATATATCCAGCGAATAAGAAATAAGGTTCAAAAAGAGAGGATTAATCGCATTTTAAGTGAACATTATCAATCTAAAAACCTCATATCAAATGCCGAAAACCGAATCAGCGAACTTGAAGACCTTTTGGCTAACGAAACTAATAAATCTCAAAGTTTAATTATTGAACTTGAAATACAAAAAGAATCTTTGCAATTATATACCCAACAAGCAAAATTACGCGAGGAAGCAACTAATACAATTAAAGCATCGGACATAGCAACTCGATTCCGTAAAGTACTTGATAAAAACACCAACCCCACCAATGAGGATTGGGAACAACTTGATAATTACATTAACCTACAATTCCCTGGGTTTAAAAATGTGCTATACAATTTAGCTAAATTAAGCGATATCGAATATCAAGTGTGTTTGCTTTTAAAAAGTAAATTTTCTCCAACTGAAATTGCCAATATTACAAATCGAAGTAGGCACACAATGTCCCCTTTACGAAGTCGCTTATATTATAAATTATTTAAAAAGCAAGGTTCTACACATGATTTTGATGAATTTATCAACTCGCTATAATATCTTACATATCAATACTTTACCCCCCCCCTAAGGAAAAATGCACGCAAAATGCACGCAGGAAAATGCTTAAATATTTTTTCATTCAACTTAATTTTGATGCGAATTCAAAATTATTGTAATTATGAAAAAAGTTATTTTATTTTTATTATCCTTTTTATTTTCTCTGCCTAGCATTGTTTGTATGGCAGAAGAGTCAAAGAAAGAATTTACTCCTATTGCTATTGAAGAAGAGGAGAAATCGCTTCAAAAACCTCGTACACCCAATTATGGAAGTGACATCATGGCGTACTATCAAAATGGTGTGATTTATCTCCAATTTGCCTATGACATGGGCGAGGTGGAAATTTCAGTAATTAACGAAACTACTGGTGAAGTGTGGCAACAAACCGAAGATTCAGCCTTTGGCTCTGCGTCAATCACTACATCAACCTCTGCCGGCGACTATTACATCACAATAGTTACCCTTGATGGCTCATGCTACTCCGGTAGCTTCTCTATATAATTGCTCAACCCAATTATCCTTCATTTATAACCATAAGAGAAATGCCTTAATTTTTACATTATCGATCTTCTATTCCACAAAAACACTTAAGGCAATTTTCATAATATAATTATTAAACTTTTCTCTTTTAATTTATTAAAAACATGAATTTTAAAAAGATATTTATTTCTTCAATATTAATTGTATGTTTCTCTTTAGTAAACGCAGAAACTTTAGAATTTGAATGCGAATTACCTCCCGCTACTGCTGATTTTTTAAGCATCAACAAACGCCCTACTCTTGAAACTTATAAACCAACAAAATCTGCGAATATAACATTTTCTCCATCTGGATTTACGGTCGAAGAGGAAGTTGCACTCCGTTATGCTTTAGAAATTTGGGCACATGCTTTGCCTGCATCAGCCTCAATTAATGTCATTGCTGATTTCAATTGTTCTTCTACAACATTAGCTTATAAGGCTTCAACGACTATATTAACATGTGATTCTACTCAAATAAGTTATCCATCATCTCTTTATAATTATCTTTTTGATGCTCCATCATCCGAAATAGATATTACAATTCACTTTAATAGTGATAAATCCATTTGGCATTTTAATATAGATTCGTCAATACCTATCCCAAATGGCAAGTATGATTTTGTTACTCAGGCATTAAGAGCTATTGGTTTTGGATTGGGATTTGGAAGTTCAGTATCAGGAACTACAATTGCTCAAGCATCTCGTTATGATATCCCATACATCTTCGATACTTTTGTTCGGGATGGAAATAACACACGACTATCTTCATTAAAAAGCAAATCAACTGATTTCAGAAATTTCATAAAGAATAATACATATTTTGCTTTTGACAATTATTCAGATTATCAATTACATTCACCATCAACATATAAGAATTACGTTACTCTTAAATATTTTGCTACTGAGGAAACTCCAGACCAAGAAAAAGCATTAATGTATCCAGAAGTCAATGGAAGATGTCATACTATCGGAGAAAAAATAATCGATATTCTTGAAACAATCGGGTGGAAAGAAAAAAATTTAAGGATTATTTGTCACGATATCGATGAAACAGGGATTGTCCCATTAGACCCTTCTAAAGAATTTATTTTTTCTACATACGGATTAAAAATAAACAATACAGAATGGAGATTTGAGATATTAAAAAATGACATGTCAACAGAATTAATCCAATATTCTACTGGCAATAATTTCTCAATATCATTACCCGAAGATTTTAGTCAAAATGATTATCGCACTGCAGAAGGATATATTAAATGCCTTATCTCGGCATCAGGAACTACTGATAGTGGAGAGACAAAGACTGCGTCATGTTCATTATTTGTCGAATTTCGTCCCTCAACCCCAAAGATGTGGCTTATGAATAGCCAACTGATTAATGGCAGATATCAACTCACATTTGGCATCAATGCTTATGGAGCAAATCGTTATAACATTACAGAATACAATCCTGTAATATCTTCAATGACGGATTATGACATTCGACAATCAGGGTTTGCAACTTGGATAAATCCATATATAATCAAAGGCTCTTATTTCTCATTTACAGTCAGAGCTTTTAACGACTACGGTCAATCTGATGAAATTTGTTATGACTTAAACGGAATAGATATCACAAAACCAATTACAGAACCAATAGAACTTCCAATTGCCAATCAAATTGAAACGAATGTTGAAATAGGGAAGTTTCAGTCTCCTGAAATTGTAACTATAAATATTTTTAGTTTGTCTGGACAAAAATTAATTTCTCGTTCTGGAAATTATAACAATATTCAATTGCCAAAAGGCCTTTATATTAAGGAGAATGTTTATAACACAGGGGAAAAATCTATTAACAAAATAACATTTTAATCATGAAAAAGATAATCTTTATTATTGTTGCATTATTAATTGCTCCGTTTATCCATGCACAAAAATATATTAAAGTGTCTATTAACGGAGAGGAAATCGCAATTGACTCTATCCCAACAATATCATATTACGACAATTGTAACTTTTCTCTTGTGGGCGATACTGCTAATGAATCGACTCAATGGGAAACAAGAGTTTGCCTTGATTGTAATTCTGCAACATCGGCTTATCAAATTTACAACCCATTAAAAGGAATGTCATATTCGTTTTGTTTAGAAACTTTAGATAAAACAATTTCTCTTCCTCAAACCAAATCAGAATTATCTTGGAACTCAACCACCGAATATGTCAATGCTTCAATTACGGCTAACACCTCTAAAGGGTGGGTGTATTCTATTCCGGTAAAGTTAAAACTTATTCCGGAGCCCCCTGTAGTGAATTCTTTTGAAGTCTTAGATATTATTTATGCTGAACCAAATGACGATAACGAACTTTTTGGTTGTGAAATAAAAATGACTTGGGACTCACCTGATTTCCCTGTAAAGCCATTAAAAGTAACTACTATCACAACAAACAATTACCATACAGGTATTCGTAATTTTGATG
This sequence comes from uncultured Muribaculaceae bacterium, assembly GCA_904502025.1. GTDB lineage: Bacteria > Bacteroidota > Bacteroidia > Bacteroidales > Muribaculaceae > RGIG4079. The sequence continues at coordinate 3,165 of CAJGDJ010000001.1, read as the reverse complement.
CTCCCGGCTATGGGGAATATTATAACGAAGGGGCCTTTGACCATGATGTAATTGAAATATTTACCGAAAATAGATATGGGAAAAGTGCAATACAACGATTTGAGGTAAAAGATTATGCCGGAGTTGAGAATGTAACAATCAATAGTATCAATAATCCTCTAGCATCTTTTGTAAATGGCAATATTATAATTTCAGGTGTTGAAAATGCTCAACTATATAATCTTTCACTATATTCAATCTCTGGAGTTAATATTAATAATACAATAGCAGAATGTAATATTCACAGCTCTATTATTTGGGACATTGATGATATTGAAAATGGCATATATATCCTATCTGTCTCTAATAATAACAAATCTTATTCTTTTAAAATCTACCAAAACGACTAATCAATGAATTTTTTAAAATTATTTCTCATCGGGGGATTATTTCTCTCGATTGTAGATTTGTTCGCCCAAGAATACTCGTTTACTATAACTTCTAATGGATATTCTGAAGTTGAACTATCACACAACTTGAAGGGAACGTTAACACAACGTGGAACAAATGCTCAAGGAACTGTTATTAATGTGAGGTATGATAACCCATCTAATTGGAATAGTTCTCAAAAAAGAGCAATAGAATATGCAGCACACCTTTGGGAAGAACAACTTTTTGAAGCATATCCAACAATAAAAATTAGAGTAAGGAAAGCAAACATTGGAAATGCAATTGCACAAACAACAACTAAAGATTACAGCAAGACAACTCAAAATTGGTATGAGCGACGAGTGTCAGCAGTAGCAGTAAAAACAATGCAAATCAACAACCCCTCATTTCTTACAAGCTATTTTAACGAGAATTTCAATAATGTTTTTATAAATAATGATGATATTACCATAACATTAAGTAATAATGATGACAGATATTATTGGGGGACAGATGGGAATACCCCATCAGATAAGTATGATGTAGTTACAATCATTTTACGCGAAATTGCAAAAGGATGCGAATTAAAAAATACAATATTCAACAATAATGGTTCTTTTGAACCTTTCTATGGCGATGATGCAACCCTTTTTGACTATTTTATCCCTAACAATGCTAATGGAAACATAAACATTGGTTCTTTTACATTTTATGGACCAACAACATTTCAACAAGGTATTAGTTACTTTTATCTAACCGATGAATCGGCCCAAACTAATGAATGTGGATTTCTTCGTGCAAATCTACCAAAAGGATATTCATGGCACAAAATTGGTAATAATTTGACAAATTTACTACGAAATCAATTTTATCTTTCTAAACAAATCGCGGTTGGAGAACCTACTAATTATTCATCAACCAACACATCTGCAATTCCATATTTAGGAACTGAAATAATGTTAACCAATCAAACAACAATTGAATATAACTTATCTTCAGTAGAAAACTTAACTCCAAAAGCCAACAATTATGATAGTTATATTGAAGTGTATAATGGAGATATCTCAAGCAATTGGTATGGTACAAAGTTAGAATTATTAAAAACCGATGGTACCTATGTAAAAATTGCCGAAAGGTTATCCAATTCTATTGAGGTAAATCCATCTATGGTAGAATATCGCGATGATTGGGCTCGAAATGCTGATGGATATCTTCGTGCTCGCCTCAGATATAGACACGAACCGGGACATGGAAGTGAATATGTTCACTATATATACCTTGATTATTTACCTTTAACTCCAGATTTAGATGTTTCTACATTATATTCTCAATATGATGATATGAGAATGATTATCCCTGAACCTCGCATTACTTTTAACACAATTGGTGCAACATCTTTAGAATTGAGACATGAATGCGAATACGGTACATATATCCGAAATATTGATCCAAATATGGAGTATCTTGATCTTGACTACGTTGACCCTTTTGTTGAAAACACTTTTATTGTAACTGCTATTAACGACAATGGAGAAAAACAAAGTGAAACTATATGTTGGGGTGGTGATGAATTTATTGAATATCTTGAAAATGCTTATAATCTTGAGGTTTCAGCAAAAAATAACATTCTATCTCTATCTATCACCAATAAAAAATTAGACCACTCGTCTATCATTCCTCGTTTAATCTCGCATTATAAGATTGTAAATCTAAATACTTCTCAAACTATTGACGACGGCAAATCCAATGAAAACTTCGTAACTTTTAATACTTATAATTATCAACCAGGGATTTATGGGATTCAAGTATTAGACAATAAAGGTAAAATATATAACTCAAAATTTATAAAAAAATGAACTTTACTTATTCAAAATGAAATCATTAATAATCCTTGGCACTATTTTGCTAGTTCCGTAAATATTGGTTCTAATGCCGACCCTAATAGAGAATCGGGGAATGTAATATTTGATTACAATGCAAATTGTATTATTGATGCGACAGGTGATATTATACTAGGTCATGGTCTAATATTAAATTCTGGTACTTCTCTAACAATCAAAACAAAAGGAAAAATTACTATTGATGGGTGTACTATTAAATCGGGGGCAGCGATAAACCTTGAAGGGCAGAGCATTAATATTGTAAATAACATCAATGCCGAGGAGAACTCTCATTTCAATTTCAATTTAATTCAAGACTAATCATTATGCAACTACGACATTCTAACAGATTGCAATATTTTAACGAGTTAGCAAATTCGGCTCGTGAATATTACATCGATTACCTTAAAAAGCATATTGAAATTTCCGCAAAAACACGAGTGCTCGAAATAGGCTGTGGTGAGGGGGGAAACCTCCTCCCATTTGCGATATTGGGTTGCAAAGTAAAAGGTATTGATATTAGCAAAACTCGCATTGAGCAAGCTCGAGAGTTTTTTGAGTATTATATGCCGCTGGTGATTTTGTTTGCCAAAATTTCATCTCTGCCGAGAAACCACAAACCGAAGATGAACGATTTGATATAATTCTTATTCACGATGTAATAGAGCATATTGAACCAAATTTTAAGCATGAGTTTATCTGCAATATAAAACCATTTCTACGTAAAAATGGTATAATATTTTTCGGTTTTCCGGCTTGGCAAAATCCATTTGGAGGACATCAGCAAATTACACGAGGAATTGCCTCAAAGCTGCCTTTTATTCACCTTCTACCAAATCCTATTTACAGTGGTTTGCTAAAAATGAGCAAAGTCCCT